>CALASU010000126.1 GCA_937888765.1 uncultured Clostridia bacterium
CACTTTTAACGGTGAGATTTATAACCATAAGGCACTGCGAGAAGAACTTCTTGCAAAAGGACATGTGATGAACAGCAATTCTGATACAGAAGTACTTCTGCACGGCTATGAAGAATGGGGTACAGACCTGCTGCTCAAACTGAGAGGGATGTTTGCCTTCGTTATCTGGGACAGCAAAACAAATACGCTCTTTGGTGCAAGGGACTTTTTTGGTATCAAGCCCTTTTACTACAGCCTAATCAACGGTGATATGATCTATGGCTCTGAAATCAAGAGTATTCTGGAGCATCCTGCTGTCAAAAAAGAAGTGAATCCCGAAGCACTGGAAAACTATCTGACCTTCCAGTACAGTGTTCTGGAAGAAACCTTCTTCAAAGGCATCTTCAAGCTGATGCCTGCCCATTATTTTACATTCAAAGACGGTAAGCTGGATATCAAACGCTACTGGGAACCCGTATTTGAACCCGACCACAGCAAAACACTGGAACAGTATGTGGATGAGATTGATGCAGCCATGCAGGATTCCATCAAACTGCATGAAGAATGTGAAGTCGAAGTCGGTTCCTTCCTTTCCAGCGGTGTAGACAGTTCCTATGTTGCCGCTTCTTTCGGCGGAGATAAGACCTTTACTGTCGGCTTCGATTATGAAAAATATAATGAAATCGATTATGCCAAAGCACTTGCGGAGAAAATCAATGTCAACAACTATAATAAACTGATCTCCGAAGAAGAATACTGGAATGCCATTTCCAAAGTACAGTATCACATGGACGAGCCTCTGGCAGACCCCTCTGCCATTGCCCTGTATTTTGTAAGCCAGACTGCCGCACAGCATGTCAAAACATCCATGAGTGGCGAAGGCGCGGACGAGCTCTTCGGCGGCTATAATATCTACAGAGAACCTCACGACCTGCTCCCTCTGACACGCCTGCCCCGCCCTGTACGCAGAGGTCTGGGCGCTCTGGCACAAAAACTGCCCAAAATGAAAGGCAGAAACTTTCTCATTCGTGGCAGCAAAGACTTGCAGGAACGCTTCATCGGCAACGCTTTCATGCTGAACGAAGAAGAAAGAGAACGTATCCTGAAAAACCCTACGGGAAACTTCCATCATACCAAACTGACAAAGCCTTTCTATGATAAGGTAAAACATCTGGATGATGTAACAAAAATGCAGTATATCGACATCCATTTCTGGCTGATCGGGGATATTCTTCTGAAAGCGGATAAAATGAGCA
>CALASU010000127.1 GCA_937888765.1 uncultured Clostridia bacterium
GGAAACAAAGAATTCTGCAATCAGTATTGTGGACGAGGGCAGTTATTCACGCTGTTAGGAAAAAAGTTAAAGAGTACAGGAAAGCCTGCACCAAAATGGATGTATTCCAAAGGCTTTCGATATGGCTTTCTGATTTTTTTCCTGAGTATGTTCGGAAATATGCTGTTTCAGACGTGGCTGGTGGGAAGCGGTGCGGCATCGGTAAAAGAAATGCTGAAATTGTTCTGGACAGTTAACGTGCCTTGGGGCTGGGCATATTCCGCAGGAAGCGTACCTGCATGGGCGGTGCAGTTCAGCTTTGGATTTTACAGCATGATGCTGACTTCGACATTGATCGGGCTGGTTGTTATGGTATTGTATAAGCCACGTACATGGTGTGCATTCTGTCCGATGGGGACAATGACACAGGGAATCTGTAAGCTGAAAGCGGGAGAAAAAAGGAACTGAAAAAATATGCATGAAAAAAGACAGAGGAATGACCTCTGTCTTTTTTTGAATGGGTATGGTACAATGGAACAAATTGGCGGAAAATACGTCTGATATATAAATATATAAACAACAAGGGGGAATCGACTATGAAACGATTTTTATGTGTGCTGATGGTTTGCACAGGTGTATTCTGTGCGTGCGGCAAAACAGAACAGGAACCCGATAAGAATATAGCGGTTGAGCAGGAAAAAAGCGATTCTGCAGAAAAAGAAGAAGAGGAAGAACCGGAAATCGAAATGGAAGCTGAAAAGGGAGAGCTTCCTTATACGATTCGTTTAGAAGCAGGACTGCCCATTTATGCAGAGGCAAGTTATGATGTAGCGTCTAATGGTGTGATTGAGCGGACAACGATTTACAGCATCGTGGAAGAAAAAGCAGATGGAGAAGGAAATGTTTGGGGTAAGCTGAAATCCGGTGCGGGCTGGATTGATCTGGATGCAATGCTGGAAGCTCCTGCTTCGGTGACGATCAGCAGAGCAGATGCGGCACTGCTGAACAGCGGAAAGTACTATGAATTTATTGCAGATAACATTGAGGGAATGGAAAAAATCGCAATCCGTGCCAAAGAGCCTTTGAAAGATGTAACGCTGTGGGATATGGAACTGACAGAAACAGGTATGGTATTTGGCAATACGCTGTATACACAGGAAACACTGACATCTGACAAACCTCTGGTTGTAGGCGTAGTATTCTGGGGGGACATGACAACATATGGTGTTTCCTTTACGGACAGCAGTGGTCAGAAACAGCAGTATACATTGAGCATCAGCGGTAGAAACGGCGATCTGGTATGTAGTCCATATACAGCATAAACAGTAAGAAGTGTTTTTCTTTGATATTTGTGGAAAAATATGCCGAAAAAGCGGATGACATCCGAAGAGGGCTGTGCTATAATGGCGGTAAGTTGTACAGATGAAAAAAGTACAGCCATGTTAAAAAAAGTCATCGTAAACGACGGGAGGAAAAAGAAATGACATATGCGGAAGTTTTGACAAAAGCAAGAGAAGTTCTTGGAGATAACTGTAAGGCTTGTCCTGTTTGTAACGGGAAAGCTTGTTCTAATCACATTCCCGGTCCCGGTGCAAAAGGTGTTGGGGATACAGCCATTCGCAATCATCAGAAATGGCAGGAAATTCGTGTAAACATGGATACAATTTGCGAAAATGCAACTCCTGACACAAAACTGGAGCTGTTTGGCAAAACATTCAAATATCCATTCTTTGTAGGTCCTGTTGGTGCAGTTACAATGCACTACGGCGATAAATATGATGATCTGGCGTACAATAATCTGATGGTAAAAGCATGTGCAGAAAACGGCATTGCTGCATTTACAGGCGATGGTCTGAATGAAGCGGTTATGAAAGGTGCCTGTGAAGCAATTTCTGCTTGCGACGGCTTTGGTGTGCCTACAGTAAAACCCTGGAATCTGGAAACAGTAAAGGAAAAAATGGAACTGGCGAAAGCATCCGGTTGCTTTGCTGTAGCAATGGATATTGATGCTGCAGGTCTGCCTTTCCTGAAAGGCATGAATCCTCCCGCAGGCAGCAAAACTGTGGAACAGCTGAAAGAAATCACAGAAATGACAGACGTACCTTTTATCGTAAAAGGCGTTATGACAGTAAAGGGTGCACTGAAAGCAAAAGAAGCAGGCGCGGCGGCAATTGTAGTGAGCAACCACGGCGGTCGTGTACTGGATCAGTGCCCTGCAACAGCAGAAGTGCTGGCTGATATCGTAGATGCACTGAAAGGCAGCGGCGTAAAAGTGCTGGTAGACGGCGGTATCCGCAGCGGCGTAGATGTATTCAAAGCTCTGGCGGTAGGTGCAGATGCGGTTCTGATCTGTCGTCCTTTCGTTCCCGCAGTATATGGCGGCGGCGAAGAAGGTGTAAAACTGCTGATTGAAAAAATCGGTGCAGAACTGGAAGATACTATGGTTATGTGTGGTGCAAAAGATATTGCTTCTATTGACAGAGATATGGTATTTTTTTGGTAAATAAGTAAAAAAAAGGCGGTAGAGGCAACTCTGCCGCCTTTTGCAGTTTTCTTGTAATGCAGAACAGAAAGGAAAATGGAATGGAACGAGGAAATGTATTGGTCATTGGCAATTCTGGCGTTGGGAAATCTACTTTAATCAATGCAGTACTTGGTATTGAGGCGGCAGAAACAGGGTATGGTACACAGGGGGTCACAAGTAAGCTGGAAATTTATGAAAGCGATGCGATTCCGTTTCGTGTGATTGATACGATTGGTTTTGAACCTACCTTTTTTAAAGAATGGACGGCAATACAGGCGGTGAAAAACTGGTCAAAGGCATGTGCGAAAGAGGGGCAGGAAGATAATCAGATCAATGTAATCTGGTTTTGCATAGACGGCACTTCCAGAAAACTCTTTCCAAAAGCGATCCAGAGTTTATCCAGAGCTACAGCGATGTGGAAAACAGTGCCGATTGTTGTGGTAATTACAAAATCTTATTCTGTAAAAGAACGTGCGGAAAATGTGGCGATGGTAGAAGAGGCGTTTGCAAAACAGAGAATATCACAGAATCTGAAAAAAATCATTCCTGTTGTGGCACAGACCTATGAGCTGAATGAAACAGCATTTGCTGCACCCGAAGGGATCACAGAACTGATTGATGTGACAAATGAACTGATGCCCGAAGGGGTACAGGCTGGACAGATGGATCTGGCAAATTTTAAATTAAAGAGAAAAAGACAGCTGGCAAACGGCGTTGTGGGTGCGGCAACGGTTTCTGCTGTTGCGGTTGGGGCAACACCGCTTTCCATTGCGGATGCTGTCATTCTGACACCATTGGAAATTGCGGAGATCAATGCGATTGCGAAAATTTATGGAATTCAGAATGATGCAAGCTCGAAACAGTTTTTCCGCAATATTGTAGAAGTTGGCACGGTAGGGACGGCGGCGAAACAGGCGATTGCGGCGTTGAAAAATATCCCGGGTATCAATATCGGAGCGGCTGCACTGAATGCTGTTGTAGCGGGAAGCATTGCGGCAGCGTTGGGCAAAGGCTCTATTTATATCTTTGAACAGATTTATCTGGGCAATAAAACCATTGAGGATATTGACTGGGTAACAAAAGTTCTGGAATCCAGAATGTCTGCAGAAATCATGGATGGTGCAAAAAATACGCTGCAGCAGGTAGAGGATGAAATGGATCTGAAAGCCATTGCGAAACAGATTGTAAATTTTTACAAAGAAGGCAAAAAGAAATAAAAAAGTACAAAGTGTTAACAAATCGGGCAGTGGCTTGAAAAACAAATCTCAGCATGATAAGATACATAAGGAGAGAGTCTGAAAAGGATTTTTGGAATTGAAAAATATGTATGATAAGGTTATAAGAGCGATTTAGGGGAAGACTATGTCTGATTTTGGATTATTGCTGATTAACTTTGCACCAACTGCAGGGATTATATTTTTATTGATATTTTTATTTCATAATGCAACACTGGAAAAACAGATCAAGCGGGCATTTTTTCTGCTGCTGGGGCTGGAAGCTTTGGATATGATCATTGTGACAGCAGAGTTGAAACTTGCTACACTGCCGTATCCGACAACAATGCGGGTCTTTTTGGCGGCGGCGAATT
>CALASU010000128.1 GCA_937888765.1 uncultured Clostridia bacterium
ACGAAACGGACGGACGAAAAAACAGAGCCGATTCCGCTTACGGCGGCAGAAAAACAGCCGCAGACGCAAACGGAGCCTGTAAAAGAAACGCCGAGAGAAGCATCAGAAGCGCCAAAGGAAGCGGCAAAAACAGAGCAAAAGCCAAAACCCAAGAAACAGGGCAAAACCGTGCGGCGGGTAAAGGTTTCAGAAATACAGGAAAAACCGCCTGTTGAAGAAGATCTGGTTATGCTGCATGAGGACGAAGCCTTCTTTACGGGAGAAGAAGCGGAAGAAAAGAAAGGAAAGATTCCGCCGATTGTGAAAAAGGTATGGGGGATTCAGGATAAAAAAGGCATTCTGAAAGCCCTGCAAAAGCTGCTGAAACGGCTTATCAAGGGTATTCTGCCGGGAAATCTGTTTGTCAAAGGTACGATTGGTACGGGCGATCCGACAAGCACGGGCTATGTGCTTGCGGCGGCGGGTGTGCTGACCTCTAAATTTGGCGAGGATATGCAGATCAGAGGCGATTTCGCCGAAAAGAAAGCGGAGGATATGGAAATCCGCATCAACGGAAAAATTGTACTGGGGTATCTGACATGGTCTGTGCTTGCCTTTGCGATAACGAAGCCCGTGCGCGGAGCCATCTGGTATATGATAAAGGAACTGAGAAAAAAGGATTAAGAAAATAAAAAATAAATGCGAGAAAGGCATAGGTGAATGAAAATGGGTAAGGATTTCAATGCTTCTGTAGAAGTACTGTTCAATAAGGTAGATGATCTGGTTTCCACAAAGACAGTGGTTGGGGAAGCCATCGTGATCGGCGATCTGACACTGCTGCCTCTGATTGAAGTGGCGGTAGGCGTTGGCGCAGGTGCGAAGGAAGACAGCAATGCGGCAGGCGGTATGGGCGCAAAAATCACACCCTCTGCAGTGCTGGTCATCCATGCAGGCGGCGTACAGATGATTAACGTAAAAAATCAGGATGCAGTAAGCAAGCTGATTGATATGGCTCCCGGTGTAGTAAACAAGCTGAATTTCGGTGCAGTTTTCACAGGCAGAAACAAAAAAACAGGAGAGCCTGTGAAATTTGAAGAAGAAACCATCGTAGAAGAATAAGAAAGATACAAAAACCATAAACATCATAACACCATAACACCATAGAACCCGGAAGGGGGAGGCTCGTATGCAGGTTTTGATAGAATATTATGATAAGGACGTTCTGAAAAATATTATGTCGCCGCTGACATTACATCCCGATAAAGTGATTTATCTGTATGATAATGGTTTGAAGGATATGACGGTATTCCGTTCTCTGAAAGTATGTTTTCAGAAGCATATGCAGGTGCAGGTGGAGCATATCCCTGTAGATATCCGTACAGTGGAAAGTATTCGACAGGCGACCTGTGATGTAATTGAAAAAAACGGTGTGGAAAACTGCACACTGGAGCTGACAGGCGGTAGTGAACTGATGATGATTGCCGGCTATAAAGCAGGTAAGGAAAAGGGAATCCGTATGCTGCATACGGATCTGATCAGACGCTGTATCAATGATATTGAAACAGATGAAGTGATTGCACAGACAACCTCGCTGACACTGGAGGATTTTGTGGACGCAAAAGGGGCTTGCTTTGTAGGTGAATCGCATCGCCCGCCGCAGCCTGAACGCTTTGAAGCGATCAACAAAATGGCGCGCTTTCTGTTTTCGCATCTGCAGGAATGGAAACCTACCTGCAGCTGGATGCAGACGGTGGTGTCCCGTGCATTGCCGCACGAGCTGTACATAGAAAGCCGCAAAAATGTATTTATGAAGCACGGCAAGATGGTTGCCCCTGTCAAAGAGGTTATGAAAGAATTTCAGAGATTGGGCTTTATCCGTAATCTGGTTATGGATGATCATAGAGTGCAGTTTTCTTTCTGCAGTATGGAAGATAAGCAGTATTGTATCAGCTATGGTGTATGGTTGGAGCTGTATGTATATGTCGCGGCGGCAAGCAGCGGCGTATTCGATGACGTAAATTTAGGTACGATGATCGACTGGGATGCCTATAACGGTAAGCGTCTGGGCGGCAATGAAATTGATGTGCTGCTGATGGACGATTCTCTGCCCGTATTTATTTCCTGCAAACTGCGGGATGCGGATACGGCGGCACTGAACGAGCTTCTGATTGCGAAGAAACGACTGGGCGGCTGGTTCTCCAAAGGACTGATTGTGACCTTCAGCAAAGAGCGCAAGGAAGGTACAGGCACGTATCAGCGGGCACAGGAGCTTGGTCTGGAAATGCTCGACAGTAAGGATATTCTGGCGGAAGATTTTCAGGAAAGACTGGTCAAGGCAGTCCGCGGACATGATCTGATCAATCTGAAGTGGGAAAAGGTATAACAAGCAATAAAAGATTTAGGAGGAGAAGGGCGTGGCGAAGAAAAATACCCGCAATACAAAAAGTCGTATCGTCACGGCGGCATGGAAGCTATTTTATGAAAACGGCTATGATGATACGACAGTAGAAGAGATCGTAGAGGAATCGGGTACTTCAAAAGGCTCTTTCTATCACTATTTCAGTGGAAAGGATGCTCTTTTGGGCTCGCTTTCCGATCTGTTCGATGACAAATATCAGGAGCTGATCCCGACACTGACAGAGGATATGGACAGCTTTGATAAGCTGATGTATCTGAATCAGGAACTGTTCTGGATGATTGACAACAGCGTTTCTCTGGATCTGGTGGCAAGGATGTATTCTTCTCAGCTGGTAACGGCAGGGGAAAAGCATCTGATGGACCATAATCGGTTATATTATAAGCTGCTGCGGCAGATCGTTTCCGAGGGGCAGAAAAAGGGCGAACTGCGGGAGGATGCAACCGTGAATGAAATCGTAAAGGCGTATGCACTGTGTGAGCGTGCTTTGATTTATGACTGGTGTATCAGCAACGGTGATTATTCCCTCTGTCAGTATGCAAAGACGATGATGCCGACTTTTCTTGGCAGTTTTCGGACAAAAAAGGATAAATAAGAAGAAAAAATTTTAAGGAATTTTTTTTGGATATATTTATATTCTGAAAATCGTACAGTCTGTTTTTATTGATATTTCAATGAAAACGGACTTTTTTGTTTGGAATCGTACAGAAAAAAGTGTGAACTAAATTCTGTATTTCATTCTATTTTATTTTGTGTTATACTCCTCAGAGTGCTAACGAAACACAATAAGAAAGGTTGGGGAAATAAAATGACAGCACATGCAATTATGCTGACTACCATTGCGATTTACCTCGTTGGGATGGTTGCAATCGGTATTTATTGTTCTAAAGACAACGAAACAGTAGACGACTTTTATCTGGGCGGCAGAAAGATGGGGCCTCTGGTAACAGCGATGTCCGCAGAAGCGGCGGATATGTCCTCCTGGCTGCTGATGGGTCTGCCCGGTCTGGCATATCTGGCAGGGATTGCAGAACCCGCCTGGACAGCGATTGGTCTGGCGATTGGTACTTATGTAAACTGGCTGGTGGTTGCAAAAAGAATCCGTACATACACACATGAAATCAATGCGATTACACTGCCCGAATTCTTCTCTCTGAGATATAAAGATGAGAAAAATATCCTGATGGCGATTGCAGCGGTGGTTATCATCGTATTCTTTATTCCTTATACAGCTTCCGGCTTTGCAGCCTGCGGTAAGCTGTTCAGCAGTATCTTCTCTATTGATTATCATGTAGCGATGATCGTTTCTGCAATCGTTATCGTTGCATATACAGTAACAGGCGGCTTCCTTGCGGCTTCCATGACAGATATGATTCAGAGCGTGGTTATGAGTATCGCACTGCTGATGGTAGTACTGTTTGGCGTAAATGTTGCAGGCGGCTGGGATGCTGTGACAGCAAATGCAAATGATCTGGTTGGCTATATCAGTCTGTCTGCTTCTCATGTGGTGGAAGGCAATACTTCCACACCTTACGGCGGTCTGACAATTGCTTCTACACTGGCGTGGGGTCTGGGTTACTTCGGTATGCCTCATATTCTGCTGCCCTTCA
>CALASU010000129.1 GCA_937888765.1 uncultured Clostridia bacterium
CCGCCGCGCAGAATGACCGCACTGCCCGCTTTCAGACACAGCCCAAACGCATCTGCTGTTACATTGGGACGTGCTTCAAAAATAATCCCGATAACCCCCATCGGCACGCGTTTCTGTCCAACCACCAGACCATTATCCAGTGTTTTCATAGAAAGTACTTCACCAACAGGATCATCCAGTGCTGCCACCTGCCGCAGACCATCCGCCATATCCGCAAGACGTGCTTCTGTCAGTGTCAGTCTGTCGATAAATGCCCCTTTGATGCCTGCATCCAGTGCCGCCGCCACATCTTCCTGATTCGCTTCCAGAATTTCTTTCTGTGCCGCCAGCAGAGCTTCCGCAGAAGCATGTAATGCTTTATTTTTTGCAGGTGTCGGCAGTGTCGCCAGCACAACCGCCGTCTTTTTCGCCTGTTTCCCCATTTCAATCAAAGTACTCATATAATCACTCCGTTCTCAGTAATGATTTCATCCAAAGGAATATCCGTTTCTTCTGTCGGAATCTCCTCTTCCTGCACCTGCATCTGAAATGCAAGTCCGATTTTTCGAATCTCCCTGTTTTCTGCAAAATATCTGTCATAATATCCGCCGCCGTAGCCCATACGGTTTTTCTTTGTATCAAACACAACACCGGGGATCAGAAATAAATCGTCTTCCTGCGGAATCAATGTGTCTTCTTCTCCTCCAATTGGTTCATATACACCAAATTTACTTTTCTCTAAGGCTTCAAAAGAAGTCATTGGCAGAAAATACATCTTCCGCCCCTTCGCCGTTTTCGGCACAGCCACTGTTTTGCCGCCCCGCCAAGCCTGTTGGATCAATTCCGTTGTTTCTACCTCAGCCCCCATACTGATATAAACAAAAACACGCTCCGCTTTTTTATATTCCTCTTTCTGCAGAATATTTTCCAGAATTGTTTTACTTTTTTCCCTGCGTTCCTCTGCAGAAAGCTGCTTTCGTCTTTCCAGAATCACTTTACGCAATGCCTGTTTTTCCATTTTTCAGCATCCTTTTTAATGGTGTACCATTGTCACACCATGTGTCATCACATTCAATACGCCGCCGATGATAAACAGTGCTACCCCAATCAATACAGAAAGTACCAGATAAATAATACTGAAAATCATCAAGGTTCTGCCAAAGCTACGATACGATTCATAGGGACTTTTTTTCAGTGCCAATGCCGCAATAATCCCAATAATCCCCCCGAAACTGCCGATCATAAAAATGACAACAATGATCAGAATTTTCACAACAGGATGCAGTACTTTTTCTTCTACAGGCTGTGTCTGTCCTCCACTCACAGTTTCACGATTTTCAAAACGCTGAGAAGTCCCGTGTCTGTCCTCTACCGTAAATTCTTCCACAGGTTCAGCTTTGATTTCCGTTGCATCTCCGTCAATTACATTTTTAGAATAATCTACATTTTTTCGTACGCTGCAAACAGGGCAGCCCATACGCTCATCTAAAATCTGTCTGCCGCATTCCGGGCAATATTTCATATTTTTTTCCTCCTTAGCATCCAAAGCAGGTACCTTCGTCCTCTCCATCCAGAATCCGATGGATAACCTTCGGATCTTCGCCCAATGCAATTGCCATTTTTACACCTGCATCCAGACAGATCTTTGCCGCCTGCAGCTTTGTTTTCATGCCGCCTACACTGAACTGAGAGCCTTTTTCCCCTGCCATTGCTTCAATTTCTGCTGTTACCGCAGGCACATTTGCCACACGTTTCGCATCCTTATTATATCTCGGGTCTTTGTCATACAGTGCATCAATATCTGTCAGAAGAATCAGCAGATCTGCCTGAATGATTTCCGCCACCATTGCAGAAAGGCGGTCATTGTCAGAAATTTCAATTTCATAGGTAGAAATGGTATCGTTTGCATTTACGATTGGCAGAATCCCCATTTCCAGCAGAGTTTCCATGGTATTTCTGGTATTTTCATATCTCTTTTCACTATCCAGCTCTTCCTTTGTCAGAAGAACCTGCGCTACTGTCTGATTATATCTGTCAAAGAAATTGTGATAAATCTGCATCAGCATTGCCTGCCCAACAGCCGCCGCTGCCTGCTTTTCCCGTACCACAGTCGGGCGTTCCTTCATCGCCATACGTACAGCGCCGACACCAATTGCACCACTGGTAACCAGTACAACCTCTTTGCCTCGATTACGCAGGTCTGTTAATACCCATGACAGTTCTTCAATTCTTTTCAGATTCAGTCTGCCATTCGGGTATGTGATTGTAGATGTCCCTACCTTGATCACAATTCTGTTACACTCTTTTAGTACCTTTCTCATTGTTATGCCTTCTTCCAAAAATCACTTCTTTTTATGAACATTGCGGATGGTTTTCTTCTTCCCATTTCCGCCTTTGCCGCCCTGCTTGCCGCCTTTCGCATCG
Source organism: uncultured Clostridia bacterium (assembly GCA_937888765.1). Classification (GTDB taxonomy): domain Bacteria; phylum Bacillota; class Clostridia; order Lachnospirales; family Anaerotignaceae; genus Anaerotignum_A. The sequence goes on from CALASU010000129.1 coordinate 2,404, forward strand.
CCTTTGCCCGCAGGCTTGCCGCCTTTGTATGCACCCTTTGCACCATAGCCTTGCTTCATCTGTCTGGGACGAATCAGACAATGCTTGTCAAAGCCGATCAGATCCTGTCTGCCCGCTTTCTTCAACGCTTCCAGTACCAGATCATAGTTCTGGGGCAGTCTGTACTGCATCAATGCTCTCTGCATCGCTTTTTCATGCGGTGTTTTAGGTACATACACTTTTTCCTTTGTTCTGGGGTCAATTTCTGTGTAATACATCGCTGTGGAAAGTGTCCCGGGTGTGGGGTAAAAATCCTGTACCTGTTCGGGCATATGATGGATATCTCTCAGATATTCCGCCAGTTCAATCGCCGCATCCAGATCGCTTCCGGGATGGCTGCTCATCAGATAAGGCACCAGATACTGGTCCATGCCCAGACGTTTGTTAATATCATAATATTTTTTCACAAATCTCTGGTATACATCCCCTGCAGGCTTGCCCATTTTATTCAGAACCTTTTCAGAAACATGCTCAGGAGCCACTTTCAGCTGTCCGCTTACGTGGTATTTGCAAAGCTCATTGAAGAAAGTTTCATCCTTATCATAAATCAGATAATCATAACGGATACCGGAACGAATGAAAACTTTTTTCACACGAGGAATTTCTCTCAATTTTCGCAGCAGTTTTACATAATCCTTGTGATCTACTTCCAGATTTGCACATTTTGTGGGCCACAGACACTGTTTGTCCCTGCAAGCCCCATGTTCCAGCTGTTTACTGCACGCAGGGCCTCTGAAGTTCGCAGTCGGGCCGCCGACATCGTGAATATATCCTTTAAAATCGGGGTCCCATGTAATTTTTTCCGCCTCCGCAATCAAAGAATTATGGCTTCTCGCCGTTACCACTCTCCCCTGATGGAATGCCAGCGCACAGAAATTACAGTTACCAAAGCAGCCACGGTTACTTACCAGAGAGAATTTTACTTCTTCAA
>CALASU010000130.1 GCA_937888765.1 uncultured Clostridia bacterium
TAAGGTTCGGTATGCTTAATTTTTATCAGTGTTCAATTTGGTATTGCAATTTACGCTTAAAAAATTTATTTTAGACTTGATAATTCAAGCTATTAAACAATCAAACCTCCTGTCATCGCTTATGCTGAAAACAAGAGGCTTGGTTGTTTATTTTTTAACCAATAAGACAAACCGTTCACGGTAGGTATACTTACTGTTTTTTCAGGAACATACTAAAATTTGGTGTAAAATTGGTGTAAAGCATAATTTCTGATGCCGTAAACCATTGGAAAATCAAGGTTTCTTACACCTTCGGCTCACACCCTGCCCTGAAGAAATGTATTATTATTTTGTTTTCTGACGAAAAACAGATTTCCGTCTTCCAAATATAGTATAGCATTTGACAAAAAAATGTCAAGTCTATCTCCCAAAAAGTATATGGGAATCCTTGCCATATCGTTTATCGTCTTTTCTGATTGAAACGATTGGGGTCATGGCGTCTGTCGTATTCCCCTTTTTTCATGGCATAGCGGATAAAAAAGCCGCATACGCCCATTGCCGCCAGAAAGCCCACTGCCACGGGGATGATTGCCGTACCGGGGCCCATTGCTTCCGCCTCTGCCGCCTGCACAGCAGTATCCAGCAGAAAAGCTGTTGTCTGTATATCAAACATCTTTTTTCCTCCTTCGTTCTTGAGGGCGTTGCCCTCAAACTCCCACCAAGGGCATCATGCCCTTGGATCCCGATACCGCATCCGCATATTCATACGGATGCAAATGGGGGTCGAGGGGAATCATTCCCCTCGCAGGGAGCTCGAGGGACAGCGTCCCTCGAAAAATTAAATATTCTTCATTGTCAGAGCAATTCTCTTTTTGGGCACATCCACAGACAGTACCTTTACCTGTACCACATCCCCAAGCTTTACCGCTTCCAGAGGGTGCTTTATAAATTTATCACAGATCTGGGAGATATGCACCAGTCCATCCTGATGCACCCCGATATCCACAAACACGCCGAAATCAATCACATTGCGCACTGTGCCCGTCAGCACCATACCCTCTTTTAAATCTTCCATAGAAAGCACATCACTGCGCAGAACAGGTGCAGGTGCATCTGCACGGGGGTCACGCCCGGGCTTTTCCAGTTCCCGCATCATATCCTGCAAAGTCGGCACACCAATCCCCAGCTCTGCCGCTGTTTTTTCGGGGGATTTTACTTTTTTCGCCAGTCCCGTTACCCGCTTCGCCGCCACGTCTTCCAGTGTATAGCCGCACAGAGAAAGCAGAGCTTCCGCCGCTTTATAGCTTTCGGGGTGCACGCCTGTTCTGTCAAGCGGCATATCGCTCTGGGGCAGACGCAGGAAGCCCGCACACTGTTCATATGCTTTCGGGCCAAGCTTCGGCACTTTCAGAAGCTCTTTTCTAACAGAAAATGCACCATGTTCCTCTCTGTATTTCTGGATATTCTTCGCCACGGTCTGGTTAATGCCTGCCACATAGGAAAGCAGCGCAGGGCTTGCCGTGTTCAGATCTACGCCAACGCTGTTTACACAGTCCTCCACCACGCCGCCGAGGGCTTCGCCCAGATGCTTCTGGTTCATATCATGCTGATACTGCCCCACACCGATGGATTTCGGGTCAATCTTTACCAGTTCCGCCAGAGGGTCCTGTACACGTCTGCCAATAGAAACAGCACTGCGCAAAGATACATCATATTCCGGGAATTCCTCTGCCCCTAGTTTAGATGCAGAATAGACAGATGCCCCCGCTTCATTTGTAATGATATACTGCACCCTGCGGCTTGTCTTTTTCAGCATTTCCGCCACAAACAGCTCGGATTCTCTGGAAGCCGTACCATTACCGATAGAAATGAGGTCTACACCGTATTTCTCAATCAGCGCAAGCAATTTCTTTTCTGCTTCGGCTGTCTTGTTCTGGGGCGGCGTGGGGTATACCACTGTTGTTTCCAAGGGTTTGCCTGTCTGGTCGATGACAGCAATCTTACAGCCTGTACGATAGGCAGGGTCAAGCGCAAGCACTACCTTGCCGCTGATGGGCGGCTGTAATAAGAGCTGTTTCAGATTTTCTCTGAAAACGCCGATTGCCGCTTCTTCCGCCTGCTCTGTCAGTGCATTTCTGATTTCCCTTTCCAGAGAGGGAGCGATCAGACGCTTATAGCTATCCGCAATCACTTCCTGCAAAAGCACGGCTGTATCACTGTTTTTACGGATGATACGGCGTTCCATACGCTGTAAAAGCTGTTCTTCGCCGCCTTCGATTTTCACAGAAAGCAGCCCTTCCTTTTCTCCGCGGTTTACCGCAAGGATACGATGCCCCGCCGCTTTCTTCAAAGGCTCCTGATAGTCATAATACATTTCATAAACAGAAGGTTCTTCTGTTGTTTTCTTCGATACCAGAGCCCCCT
>CALASU010000131.1 GCA_937888765.1 uncultured Clostridia bacterium
GCTACTGGCGCAACCGGTGAAGCTGGTGCGACTGGCGTGACCGGGGCTACAGGTGTAACCGGTGCTACTGGGGCTACGGGTGCTACAGGAGTAACTGGTGCTACAGGTGTGACCGGCGCAACTGGTGCCGCTGGCGCAACAGGTGCTACTGGGGCTACGGGTGCTACAGGCGCAACGGGCGCTACGGGTGCGACGGGTGCAACCGGCGCTACAGGTTCCACAGGTACAGCGGCTCCGCTGAACCTGAACAGCTCCGCGAACGTAGAACCGCAGACACCTGCCGCCGCAGGCACTGCCCTGACATTCGACATCACACAGGCACAGGCAGGCACGGCGATCTCCCACGCCGCAGGCACTGCAGAATTTATTCTGACAGAACCCGGTATCTATGAGATCGAATACAACACAGTCGTTGCATCCAGTGCAAGCCCTACTTTTACAGTGGCACTGCGTCTGGAACTGAACGGCGACGCAATCCCCGCTTCCCGTTCCTCTGTTTCCATCGGTGCGGCGGCAGATGAACAGACACTGTCCGGCAGAGCTGTCATCACTGTAAACGGTACACCCGTTACCATTACTCTCGTAGCAGAGGATACCAACGGCACTTACAGCGATACCGTTCTGACAATCCAGAAACTCGATTAAACAAAAAAGCCGCAGGCTCTCCGAGCCTGCGACCCTTTTTATTCTTTGAGGGCTCTGCCCTCAAACTCCCGGCAGGGAAATAATTTCCCTGCACCCTTATACGCAGAAACTTCGTTTCTGCAAATAGGATTCCAAAGGGGTTACCCCTTTGGCAGGGTGTGGGACAGCGTCCCACGGTTTTAAATGATCGTTCCGTCTGTACGCAGGAACAGTTCTGCGGGTTTGGTGTGTAAGGAGAACTGCATGGGGGTTACGACAGCGGCATAAGCACCTGCGTTTGTGATTACAAGCACGTCGTCGGCATCCAGTCGGGGCAGTTCGATATCTTCCGCAATCACATCAGCGGCAGTGCAGAGATTGCCGACCAGTGTTACTTTTTCCAGAGGTGCGTCTGTTTCTTTCAGAGGAATGATCTGGAAAGCGTCTTTGCAGGTAAACATCGGTTCAATGGCAATGGGATCATCATTATATTTGCCTACCATCACTTCGATAGAAGGGCGCAGGAAACCATTGAATGTATTTTTCAGAATTGCATAGTTCACGCCGCAGGAAATCTTTTTATCAATGACCTTTGTCACATAGACACCGCTTTTGCCAACAGTGTAGCGTCCTGTTTCAATAAACAATCTGGTGTTGGGATGGGCGGCAAGGAACGCGTCAAAATGCTCTTTTGCGGATGCCTGCAATACCTGCATATCCATGGGAGCATCTTCGGCGGCGAAGGGGATGCCGACACCGGAGCCGAGGTTGATATAGGCAAGCTCTCTGCCGCAGGCTTCCTGTACACGTTCCGCCAGTGAAAGGATATTTTTCTGATAATTCGCCAGTGCAGCGGCATCCAGCACCTGACTTTTCAGGTGTGCATGAATCCCTGTGATGCGGATATGTTTGCAGTTGTTTTCTTTGAGGAAAGCAAAAAACTGATCTTCGTCCACGCCGCTTTTGGAGGGCAGGGCGTTTCCGCCGTTGAAAGCAATCGCGGGATTGATACGCACGCCGATTTCTGTCACGATGTCCTGTTCTGCGGAAATGCGGTCAATACGTTCGATTTCGGGCAGGCTGTCTGCAATGATCATGGCATGTTTCATGCCTTCACGCAGTTCGGCTGTGGTCTTGCCGGGCGCAGAATAGTAAATCTGTTCTTTTGTCAGCCCTGCTTCTTTGGACAGCAGTACTTCGCCCAGACTGGCGGCATCTGCACCGAAGCCCTGAGAAAATACACTGCGGATGACATTGGGATTGGGGTTGCATTTGAGGGAATACAGGAATGTAACCTGCGGAAAGGTCTGTTTCATGGTTTCGATGGACTGCAGGATGATGCTTTCATCATAGAGATAAAAACAATCATGGTGCTTTGCCTGTTCTGCGATTACGCTTTTCTGATACATAAGATCACTCCTTTGGATGGTTGGATGCTTTTTGTTCATTATAACACGAAATAGCATGAAAAAAAGAAAAATCCATTTACTGTCAGAAGCAAATGGATTTTTATTGAATAAAATTATTTTATAAAAGCGAATGCTTTGGCAAATAAGGGGCAAGGGGGATTATCCCCCTTGCAGGGAGCTCGAGGGACAGCGTCCCTATTTACCCGAGCAGTTTTACGAGAATTGCTTTCTGTGCGTGCAGTCTGTTTTCTGCTTCGTCGAAGATTTCGTCTGCGTGTTCCTCGAATACTTCGGTTGTGATTTCCTGTTCACGGTAAGCGGGCAGGCAGTGCAGTACCATAGCATCGGCTTTTGCAACGCTCATCAGCTCTTTGTTTACCTGATAGCCCGCAAATGCTTTTTCGCGTTCTTTCTTTTCTTCTTCCTGTCCCATGGAAGTCCAGCAGTCTGTGATGACAACATCTGCACCCTGTGCCGCTTCCATTGGTACATCTGTCAGGAAGAAACGGTCGCTGTGTTCAGCCGCAAATGCCATTACCATAGGGTCGGGACGATAGTTTTCGGGGCAGGCGATGCGTACGTTCATGCCTGTTTTCAGACCGCCGACGATCAGAGAGTTTGCCATGTTGTTGCCGTCACCGATATAGCACATGGTCAGACCCTCCAGTGTGCCTTTGTGTTCACGGATGGTCAGCAGGTCTGCCATAACCTGGCAGGGGTGGCAAAGGTCTGTCAGCCCGTTGATTACGGGGATAGAGCCGTATTCTGCCAGCAGTTCCACTTCCTTCTGGTCAAAGGTACGAATCATGATACCGTCCAGCATACGGCTCATGACACGGGCTGTATCCTGTGTGGGTTCGCCTCTGCCGATCTGGGAATCCTTGGCACTGATAAACAGTGCATGACCGCCCAGCTGATACATCCCTGTTTCAAAGGAGATGCGGGTGCGGGTAGAGGATTTTTCGAAGATCATGCCCAGTGTTTTGCCTTTGAGGAAATGGTGTTCCTTGCCTTCTTTTACATAGCGTTTCAGTACTGCCGCCAGATCCAGCAGTTCATAGATTTCTTTTGTTGTGCAGTCCAGTAATTTCAGAAAATGTTTCATGTAAAATGACCTCTCTTTCGTTTCTCTTTTGTGTTTCTTTTTTGTGTTTTTCTTTTGTTTTATTTTCTTTTCTTTTTATGCTTTTTTGTCAATCATGTTTTGGGGACGGAAATCGAAAGAAGAAGCACCTGCATAGGCGGCTTTTGCCTTTGCCCGCCGCACCTTTCTTTCTTCGGCAGATTCCACGTACCGCTCGGATTCGGGCAGTACAGAATCGGGTTTTATAATGTCGGTTTCCGTTGTTTCCTGTGTTTTTACAGGCTTTGTTTCTTCTGTGCGTTCGTCTGTTTTTTCAACCGTTTCCGCCTGTTCGGGCTCTTTCACAACTGCTTCTGTAGTTTCCTTTGCCGTTTCCTGTACGGCTTCGAGCTGCTGTTTTTCCCGTTCGAGTTCTTTCTTTTCTGCCAGTGCTTTTTCCGCATCTGTCGGCAGTTTGGAATAGGCACCGCTTTCTATGAATTTCTGTGTGCTTTTGACAACATTGTCAACATAGCGTTTTGCCCGTGCAAATGCGGCAAGTTTGGCGGCTTTTGGAATATTCGGATTGTTTTCGACTTTGGAAATGCCCGCAAGTGCACCGTTGATGTGGTTCATTTTCAGCCGTTCCACATCTTCTTTGGTTTCACAGCGTTCCAGTTCTTTTTCAAATGCCTTCTGTTCCTGCTCTTCCTGCACGATCTCATTGTATGCCTGCGGATTTCTGGTTCTTAAAAATTCTTTTTCTTCGGAGGTCAGCTTGCCGCCGTTATAATATTTCTGCATGATTTCTGACAGACGCTGCTGGGCTTTTTCTTTTTCGTCTGCATTCGCACCATACATGGATTCAAACATCTGATCCAGACGCTGCTGTCCTTTGGAAGTATAATCCTGATTTTTCTTTCGCATACTCCACATACTTTTCAGTTCCATTGTCCGTAAGTGGAGGTTCATGTTACCGATACTGTTGAAATCCATATATTTCCCCCCTTTGTTCAGATTTTCGATATACCTTTTTTTAATATATCGTCAGATTTCGGGGAGATTTTAGCAGACAGAGAAAAAAGCCCCCGTTTGATCGGGGGAGAATATCAGATGATGATACCGTTGCAGTGGTCGATTTCATGCTGAATGATTTCTGCTGTCCAGCCTTTGAATGTATGACACTGCTTTTTCCAGTTGATGTCGAAATATTCCACTTCGATTTCTTCATAGCGGATACATTTTCTTGTGCCTGTCAGAGAAAGACAGCCTTCTTCTGCTTCATATTCACCGCTTTTGGAAACGATGACAGGGTTGAACATGGCAACATTCATAAAGCCCATATTGACAGCGATAACGCATTTTCTGACGCCGATCATATTTGCTGCAAGTCCCACACAGCCCGCTTCGTTTGCTTTCAGCGTATCCAGAAGGTCGATGGCTACCTGCTGATCTGCCTTTGTGGCGGGGGTGGATTTCTGTTTTAAGAAAAATTCGTCTTTTACGATTTTTTTGACCATAATAATTCTCCTTTGCTTAACAAAGGGGAAAACTTTTTTTTCTTGGGAAAAGTTTTCCCCTTAAACCCCTTTCAAAAACCCGCTTGTGGCAAAGATTTGCGGGGCTTTGCCCCTGCACCCCACAAGCCTTTGAAAAGGCTTGACCGAAACTTTTTATTTGCCTTCGGCACGAAATACAGTTGTTTTTTACAAGTTAAAAGCTGTACCTTACGGTACAGCTTTTTGATGTGCAATGATAAATTAGAATTCAGCGTTTTTCACTGTACGAGGGTAGGGCAGTACGTCACGGATGTTGCCTACGCCTGTCAGATACATAACAGCTCTTTCAAAGCCCAGACCGAAGCCTGCATGTCTTGTGCCGCCGTATTTACGCAGGTCTAAGTACCACCAGTAGTCTTCGCGTTTCAGACCCAATTCGTCCATACGTGCTTCCAGAATATCCAGTCTTTCTTCTCTCTGGCTGCCGCCGATGATTTCGCCTACGCCGGGAACCAGCAGGTCCATAGCCGCTACTGTCTTCTTGTCATCGTTCAGACGCATATAGAATGCTTTGATTTCTACGGGGTAGTCTGTAACGAATACGGGTTTTTTGAAGATCTGTTCTGTCAGATATCTTTCGTGTTCTGTCTGCAGATCGATACCCCATTCAACGGGATATTCAAATGTATGACCGGATTTTTTCAGCAGTTCTACAGCTTCTGTGTATGTGACTCTGCCGAATTCGTTGTTCAGGATGTTGTCCAGTCTTTCCAGCAGACCTTTGTCTACAAAGCTGTTGAAGAATTCCATTTCTTCGGGAGCCTTGTCCAGAACATACTGAATGATGTATTTCAGCATTTCTTCAGCGATTTCCATGTTGTCGTTCAGGTCAGCGAATGCCATTTCGGGTTCGATCATCCAGAATTCAGCCGCATGACGTGTTGTGTTGGAGTTTTCTGCACGGAATGTGGGGCCGAATGTGTAGATGTTGCGGAATGCCATTGCAAATGTTTCTGCGGACAGCTGACCGGATACTGTCAGATTTGTTTCTTTGCCGAAGAAGTCTTTGGAATAGTCAATTTTGCCGTCTTCTGTACGAGGCAGGTTTTCCAGATCCAGTGTTGTTACGCGGAACATTTCGCCTGCACCCTCACAGTCAGAGCCTGTGATGATGGGTGTGTGTGCGTAAATGAAGCCTTTGTTCTGGAAAAATTCATGGATTGCCATAGCAATCAGGCTCCGTACACGGAATGTTGCGGAGAACAGGTTTGTTCTGGGACGCAGATAAGCGATTTCACGCAGGAATTCCACGGAGTGACGTTTTTTCTGCAGAGGGTAGTCGGGTGTGGATGTGCCTTCTACTTCGATTGTTTCTGCTTTGATTTCAAAAGGCTGTTTTGCTTCGGGTGTTTCCACCAACAGACCTTTTACGATCAGAGCCGCACCAACGTTCTGTTTGGAGATTTCTTCGTAGTTGGAAACCTTGTCTGCTTCAAATACGATCTGGATGTTCTTGAAGAAAGAACCGTCATTCAGTTCGATGAAGCCAAAGTTTTTGGAAGCACGCATTGTGCGGATCCAACCGCCGATGGTAACTTCTTTATTTGCATATTCCGCTGTATTACGGTAGATAGATTTTACTGTTGTCAAATCCATAGTGTTTACTTCCTTTCCTATAAATAGTCCTGAATACTCCTATTGTATCTGTTTCCGCTGGAAAAGACAACCTTTTTCGGAGCGAAAACCGAAAAATCAGCGAAGATTCTGCTTTTTCAGCTCTGCAATTCTGGCAAAACTGATATGACAGTAGCCGTTTGGATTTTTGACCAGATACTTCTGATGATACTCCTCGGCGGGGATGAACTGCCGCAGGGGGAGGTTTTCGATCATAATAGGCTGTTTGTAGTCCTTCTGTAATTCGGCAAGAAATGCGGCGGCTGTCTGCTTCTGGTCTTCGTTTAGGGTATAAATGCCTGTACGGTACTGTATCCCCACATCCATGCCCTGTCTGCCGAGAGAAGTCGGGTCGATGGTGTAGCAGTATTCTGTCAGAAGCTCTGTCAGAGAAAGCACATCGGCATCAAATACGACTTCTACGGTTTCGGCGTGTCCGCTGTGATTGCAGACTTCTTCGTATGTTACGGTTTCTTTTAAAGGTGGGTTCCAGAGTTCCTTTTCGCCGAGGGCATAGCCCACACGAGTTTCCAGAACACCGTCAAGGCTGTTGAGGTAATGCTCTGTACCCCAGAAACAGCCGCCTGCCAGATAAACAGTTTCTTTTTTCATTCGGAATCCCTCCTGAATAGGGTGTCAATACGTTCTTTTAAGGCTTCTTTTTGCTGTGGAGAGAGGAAGGTCATCTGTTCGCAGGACATTCCCATACCGGATTCGATGCGATACAGGTCGGTTCTGCGGTGTTTGAGCAGGGGAAGCTGTTCGCGTACGGCAGATACCCGTTCAAAGTCCAATTCTACAGTCAGGATATCTTCCTGTTCTTCTAATTGTGCCACGACACTGCCCCAAGGGTCTGTTACAATGGAATGTCCCCATGCATGGTAAGAACTATTCATATTTCTTGCGGGAGCACAGCCGATCATAAATACCTGATTATCCAATGCACGCATGCGGAAGGACAGCTCCCAGTGTGCGGGGCCTGTTGTCATATTGAAAGCGGCAGGAACGATGATACCAACGGTATCTTTATAAGGGTCTGTGGGGCGGGAAGTGATGCGTGCCAGTTCGGGGAAGCGGATGTCGTAGCAGATCATCAGCCCGAATCTGCCCCAGGGGGTATCGAAAGTGGTCGCTTTCTTGCCGGGGGTAAAGGTGTCGGATTCCATGAAATACTGTCCGCCTTTTACGTTGATATCAAACAGATGTACCTTGCGGTGTCTGGCGATACATTCGCCTTTGGGATTATATACAAAGGATGTATTGTAGATTTTGCCCTTTTCCTGCTCAGGTACAGAACCCGCTACAACATACAGCCCCAGTTCCTTTGCACTTTCCGCGATTTCTGTCAGAAAAGGGGAATTGGAGGGCATGGCAAACTGTACAAATGCGCTGTTTTCATAGGGACAGGCACACATTTCGGGCAGAACTGCCATATCTGCACCTGCTTTTTTCGCCTGCTTCAGCATGGATTTGATTTTTATGATATTTTCCTCGGGTGAGGGGAGTGTTTTCATCTGTAATAAGGATACTTTCATTTTGTTTCCTCCTTTTCGGTAATTTATCCTAAGTATAGCATAATTTTAGGAAAATAAAAAATATTGCAGGGGGTGGAAAAAGAAAGCAAAAGAAAGTATACTGAAAAAAATGACGCAAAAGCGTACAAAGCAGGGAGGAATCAGAATGGCGAAAGTTGATTTTACAAAAATGCTCCGACAGGAGATCAAGTCCGCTCTGGGGGTAACGGAAGTAGGGGCGATTGCTCTGGCGGCGGCAAGAGCCTATGATGCGGTGGGCGGCAGTCTGCTGCACATCGAAATGGTTATGAATGGCGGGATGTATAAAAATGCGTTCTCCTGCGCAATTCCCGGCACAGAGGAACTGGGTTGTCAGATGGCGGCGGCACTGGGCGCACTGGGCGGCGACTGGAAGCTGGGTCTGGAAGTGCTGAAGAATATCACTCCGAACCATGTGGCGCAGGCGAAAGCATTACAGATTCCCATTGAAATCAGCGTAGACGAAACAAAAGACAGCATTTATATTTTTGCGGAAGTGACAACCACAAAAGGCGTAGGTCTTTGTCGTATCGAGGATTTCCATGCCAATATCGTATATGTGGCAAAGGATGATGATGTACTGTTTGAGGCGGAGAAAACAGAAGCGGCGGCAGAAGCAAAAGAAGAAATTGATTTTGAAGCCATTACGGTAGCAGACATGGTAGACTATGCGAAAAACGTATCTCTGGAAGAACTGGACTGCATTAAGGGCATGATCAAAATGAACTGCCAGCTTTCCAAAGAGGGCGAAAAAGGCGTAGGGCTTGGCATCTGGAAAACATTGTCCGCATTCCAGAAAAAAGGTGCACTGGGCAGTGATATGATTTCTGCGGCACAGCACCTGACGTGCTCCGCTATGGATGCCAGACTGGCGGGTCTGCCCTTTGCGGCAATGAGTATTGTGGGAAGTGGTTCTCACGGTATTCTCTGCTCCCTGCCCGTAGTTTCCTACGGGAGATTCATGGAAAAGAGTGAAGAAGATATTATCCGTGCGGTGGCACTGAGCGGATTGATTACGATTTACAGTAAGCATTATACAGGCAGACTGTCCGCACTGTGCGGCTGTGTGCTTGGCGGTGGCAGCGGTGCGGCGGCAGGTATCGTGTATCTGATGGGCGGTAATGCGGAAGCGGTTTCTGCGGCGATGAACCATATGGCGGCAAACCTGACAGGTATGATCTGTGATGGGGGCAGCACAGGCTGTGCGCTGAAAGCGTCTGCGGGGGTATACTCTGCATATCTGAGTGCCATGCTGGCGATGGAAGGTGTGGAAATCCCCAGTAATTTTGGTGTGATCGGTTCTTGTGCGGAACAGACAGAAAAGAATCTGGGACGTATTTCCGATGAAGGTATGGCACCGATGGATGCAACAATCATTGATATTATGCAAAAAGGGAAATAATTGACGGAAAAATCGTTTTTTGTTAAACTGAAAATGGTGCTGCTTTAAAGCGGCAGGCGGTTAGCTCTCTTATCAGAAGGAGATTAGAAGCCTTCTGTTTATATAGACTTACATATATAAAAAAGAGGGGTGTTGCCATATGTTGACAGTCGAAAGCATGATTGCAATTCTGTCGTTGATCATGACTTCCTTTGGTCTTGGTTATACGATTGGCTCCAACAATGGAAAAGACAACACAAAAAAATAACCGCCCCAAGCGACCAAACTTGACGGTTATTTTTTTATAACTATATAGTTCAGGGCTGACCGCTTCGCAATGAAGCAGCACCGTTTTTATTGTATTTATAAATATATTATAGCAACTCTTTATATCAAATGCAAGAGAAGCAATTTTTAACATAAAAAATGATTTTAAAAAAATTGAAAAAAGTTGTTGACAGATAGAAACTGTTGTGATATTATAAATATTGTAGCGCAGAGATGCACTAAGCCCAGATAGCTCAGTCGGTAGAGCAGCGGACTGAAAATCCGCGTGTCGCTGGTT
>CALASU010000132.1 GCA_937888765.1 uncultured Clostridia bacterium
CAGTTACTGTTGCAGATCTGTCTGTCTGGTCTGTCATAGACTGACAAGACTGACTGATATTATTAGTATTCTGTTTATATTGAATACTGTTATTATTATTGGTGTCCTGAATTTTCGGACACTGTTTTTCCGTACACTGAGAAGCAGGACACTGTACAGCGTCATAAAAATCAGGACACTGGTCTGCGGTATCCCTCTGATCGGGAGCAGACTGTTCGGGTTCAGCTTTAGGAGCAGGGAAGAATACAGGAGCAGGTTTGTAGGAAGATTCTTCTTCTGCCACGGGGACTACCTGCATAAGGGTATAGATATTTCTGGACAGTCTACCCCCTTGGTGCTGCTGCTCCACTTTGATATATCCATACTGTTTGAGTAGGTTGAAATGCTTATAATATGTATCCTTAGACATATTCATGTCGTAAAGGATTTTGCTTCTGGAAGGGAAAGCGGTTGTGCCGTTACCCGCATAGCTGGCAAAATAACCATAAATACCTTTTGCCTGCGGAGTCAATCTTCTATCCTGCATGACCAGTTTGGGAGAAATCCCGAAGCCTTTACTTTGGATGCCGTCTGTTTTTAAGATGTCATTTGTTGTTTTTTCAAAATTTTTATCCATAAATCATACCTCCTGTATTGCAGGAAGAAAAAATCTAGGCTATAATAAAAATAGTTAAAGAAATTTTCTTCCTCTGGGATAACACAAATGGCTTACTTTGGTCGGTCAGCATTTGTGTTATTTTTTTGTGCCGTTTATTTTGCTTTTTGGAGATTGATGGATAACAAGCCCTTTTTATTGCTATATCCTAATGCGATTAGCACCTCCATACTGTTCAATCATGATTTTTGCCAGACGGGCATCGGGCTGTGTGATTTTTACAGGAAACTGCAATTTCTTTTCATAAATCCACATTTATTTACACTCCTTTCCTGCGAGAGAAAAATTGGCATCTGTCTGCCAGGGCCATGGATTGTTTTTCCACTGCCATTCCTCTGTATCCATTGCATAGCTGCGGAAGGAGCAGAGCGGGCCATAGGCTTCTTCGTATTTCATGCGAACGGCATCGGCAGCTGTGATAACCTGATTATATGCCTGAATGGCATCGCTGTCGTTGGGATGGGTATTCAGAAACAATGCCAGATCTACGGCGATGAAATCCAGTTCGGACAATTTCTGTAATAATTCTTCTCGATTCATGGTTATGCCTCCTTTCCAAAGCGATACAGATTCCAGCCGGAGCAATAGGGCATTGCCAGATCGGAAAAGACTGTGCCGCAGACAAGGCTCTGTTCCTCGGGCATGGGCATCTGATAGGGCTGTGCGGGAACAAATGCCTGAGCCAATCCGACCCTTTCGATCACGCAGGCATTACAGTCGCCCATCATGGTATCCGGTGTGACGGCGGCAGGCATTGCGCCGCAGGTATTGCAGCGATTACAGCCGTCACAGACGAAATTTTTACACATTTCTTTCATAAGACTTTCCTCCTCTGCTATTTACAATATCTATCATATGGAGAATGTGGAGGATTGTGCAAAAAAATAAGACGCAAAAGTGCGTCTTATTTTTGTAGTTTGTTTGATTACATGGAAATGCCGAACAGCAGTCCTGCGAACATAATGGTTGCGATTGCGATGGGAACGGCGAACTTCAGAAGCCATACCCAGATATTGGAAAAGCGGAAAGCGTAGCTTCCGCCGGATGTGCTTTCTTTCAGTGCGGCATCTGTGCCCCAGATCCAAGCTACAAAGAATGTGAGGAAGAATGCTGCCAGAGGAAGCAGGAAGCGGTCTGTAAGATATTCCAGAGCAGTTCCGAAAGCGATAGGCTGTACGCCTGTTTCCAGACTCCACCAGATACCATTCAGTTCCATATAGGTCTGTGAGAGTGTATAAAGCATACCGATAGCAAAGGCAAAGATGCATACTCCTGTCAGTGCATTTTTTCGGTTCCAGCCAAGTTCCTCTGTCAGTACGGCAATGATGGTTTCCAGAATGGAAACGGAGGATGTGATCGCCGCAAAGAACAGCAGGAAATAGAACAGAATACCGAAGGCAGTACCGCCCGGGATATTCATAAATACGCCTGCCATTGCAGAGAATACAAAGCCGCTGCCGATTTCGGGTTCAATGCCTGTGGCAAACACGGCGGGAATAATCAGAAAACTACAGCAGACGGCAACAATAGTATCTAATAAACAGACAATGCCTGTTGTAGAAACCAGATTTTCCTCTTTGTTTAGATACGAAGCATAGGTCGACATAATCCCCATACCCAAAGAAAGGGAGAAGAACGCCTGTCCCAATGCAATTAGTATGGTATTAGCATTGACTGCGGAAAGATCGACAGTCAGCAGATACTTCAGTCCCTGAGAGGCTCCGGGGAGCATACAGGAACGCAGCATCAGCCCCAGAAGCAGGAGCAGGAACAGCGGCATACAGATGCGGCTCATCTGCTCAATGCCTTTGGAAACACCACGGCTGACGATAAAGGCTGTGGAAATGAGGAACAGCTGTGGATAAATCACTGCACTCTGCAGGGGGAAGCGTTCTGCCCCGAGCATATTTAAGTAATAGGCAGAGGGATCTGCATAAATGGTATCGGTATCAATAAAGTAACCGATGATATATTTCATTGTCCAGCCGCCGACCTGCACATAATAGCACAGAATCAGAAAGCCGGTCAGAATACCAAGCATACCGACCCATGTCCAGCGGTTATTGGATTTACGAAAAGCACCGATCAGATTTTTCTGGGAGCTTCGCCCCAGTGTGAATTCAGCAAGCATAACAGTAGTGCCAAGCAAAGCGACCAATGCAACATAAATCAGCAGAAAAGTACCGCCGCCGCATTCATATGCCTTTGTGGGGAATTTCCAGATATTGCCCAACCCTACGGCAGAGCCTGCAGAGGCAAGGATAAAGCCGAGCTTTGAGCCGAATTGGGCTCGTTTTTCTGTTTCTGCCATAGTATACCTCCTGTATCAATCAAAGTTTCAAAGTTTATTCTGTTTTTACCTCTTGGTCTGTCAGTTTATAGTACTGCCAGCCTTTCAGCAGTTCAATGGCAGCCTGCTGATCTTCTGTTAAGGTGTTGATATGATTGCCTTCTGCGTCCACATAGTAAGGGTCTGCGCAGACGGGCAATTCTTTTCTGAGTGCATTGTTCAGATCGTGCATAGGGGATGCAACATCAATATCCAGCAGTTCCAGCATAGTGCTGCCAAGGAATTGTGCACTGATCTTTTTGGGCAATGCCAGTGCTTTCGCTTTTGCAGGAGCATCCTGTAACGCTCTTGCGGCATCGTTCTGCCAGATGAAGAAGGGCGTTTCGTAAACAGCAAGCTGTTCTTCGGGTGTACCGTTGGCATTGATTGGATAATCCAGGAGATCAAAAAATGCCATACCATTTGAGAAGCCGGGCAGATGGTCGCCGAAATAAACCACAACGATAGGCTCTTCAGAGTTTTCTGCATAGTCACGCAGGCGGGCAATCTGGTCATCGGCATCACGTACGCCTTTGAAATATTGTGTCAGCAGGTCAGTTTCTGTTTCTGTCAATTCTACATCTGTAGAGAAGTTTGCAGGTAAGGAACCGTATTTCTGCTCATAGGGGCCATGATTCTGAATGGTTACCGTAAAGGAGAACAGAGGGCTGTCCTTTTCCTGAATATGGGCATCCAGTGTTTCGATGATCTTATCGAATGTAGCAACCTCGTTGATATAGCCGCTGACACCGTCTGTTTCCAGATTGAAGGAATCTTCGAGGAAATAGGAGGTATCAAAGCCGAGGTTGGGATATACATTCTGTCGATTATAAAACCACGCATTGCCGGGGTGGATAGATACAGTTTCATAGCCAACCTGCTTCAGCAGATGAGGGATACCTTCAAAGGGCTTCAGAATGAAGCTGTAGGAAGGCAGGGGGTTATCCAGATAGCGGGTGCCGCAGCCTGTCAGTACATCGTATTCTGTATTGGAAGTGCCGCCGCCGAAGTTTGCAACCGTAATTTTGCCGCTGACAGTATTGGAATCGGCACAGATGGCATCAAATTCCTGCATGGGATTACCGCCGCGTGGGAAGCTGAGATGTTCATTTTTACTCAGATCGGAATAGGCTTCTCCCATGATCATTATGATATGGGGGGCGTCGGCTTCTTTTTTCGGTATGCGGTCAATATTATTTTCCAGATGGACAAAAGAAGATGCGCTGTAGCCTTCAGGGGCTTTCATCTGCGTAATATTATACTGATGCAGGAAGGAATAGATCATCCCTTTTGTATTGTACTGGTTTACCTGAAAGTAGGGGTTATCTACGGTAGGAAAACCGTCATACAGCTCTTTATCTGCATACCAATACTGATTTGCCCCGAAAGCGCATACCAGTACCAGAACAATACCGCCAATGCGTACCCGTAAGGCAGGGCGTTTGCTGTTTTTAGGATAGATATATGTCAGTACCAATACTGCCGCAAACAGGAGCAAAAGTACCCCGATCAGAAGAATGGAAACAGGGGGGAAGGTTTTTACAATCGCAAGGGTTTCCTTTACCAGTGTCAGATCGGTAGGAAGCAAAGGTTCCTGCCGCATGGATATCTTCACACGATTTACGATAGCGAAGAAAATAAGAAGAACGCCTGTAGCTGCGATAGAAAACGATATTTTTCCGCTGATAAAATAAAGCAGAAGCAATACCAGTAATACAGGCAGGATATTTAACAGCAGCATAGCCGGTGCGTGCAGAATTTTCCAGCCTACAAAAAGGATTCGTGTTGTTGTAATCAGATAGACGATTCCTGTAATCGCAACAGCCGCCAGAAGCAGTACGACTGCTGTGGCATATGGTTTGGAAAAAAAGACTTTTCCTTTTTCTTTTATATTTTGGAAAAAAGAATCTTTGGGGGAACTATGTTCGGACATAGCCGTCCCTCCTTTCGCTTATGTATATACGGAAATTATACGGGAAAATTCTTTGAATGTAAAGAAACGGAATTTTACAAATCAGCGGAAATTCAAAGATTTCCTCTTTTTTTGGATGCAGGAATTGTGTATAATAAAAAGAAGTATGTTTATTTTTGAAAAAAATCTGTGAAAAAAGAGAAAAACAGCGTAAAAAATCGGAAAAGAAAACCTTCCTATGTTGTCATGTTTTGGCAGATTTGGTATAATAAATAAGTTTGGAGTAGAAAACAGAAGGCAATCTATTTGCTGAAAGGAAGCGAAACAGAGGGAGAAACGATATATTATGGCAGAAAGACGAGCAGACTATAATCGACGAAGACGACAGGAAGATGTTGAACTGCGTCAGCGTCAGATGCGTCGTACGGAAAGCAGAGCGCATTATCCGGAGGAAGAACAGGTTACCATTCATCCGGGATATCCTTATGGAAAGCAGAAACCCGCACAGAAAAAAGCGGGCAGGCGTATGCAGAAGCGAAAGGCACAGCAAAAACGCAGAAGACGGAAAAGTATTCTGCTGGTTGTGGCGCTGATTCTTCTGCTGCTTGGAACCTATGCGGCGGCTAAAGTCTGGGTAACGATGGATAAATGGCAGGGAAAAGCAGAGAAATCTGATTTTCAGGCTGCTGCACAGCGTCAGACGGAAATTGTACCCGAAGAGCCGGAAAAGGAAATCATCAATGTTGCCCTTCTGGGGACGGATGAAGATGGATTCAGAGCCGATGTAAATATGCTTGTCAGCTTCAATACGGAAACAAAGGATCTGCATCTGATTTCTGTACCGAGAGATACCCGTGTGGTACTGACGGAGGAAATGATAGACCATCTGGAAGAAAAAGATGCGTTTATTCCTTACCGAAATGGGGTATACGGACAGTGTAAGCTGACAGAGGTACATGCCTATGCAGGCGAAGGCAATCGCTGTGCCTTCTCTGTGGCGATGATGGAAGAAGTGCTGGATATTGAAATTGATTATTATATCAAATTCGATTTGACTGCATTTAAGAAGATTGTAAATGCGGTGGACGGTGTGGATTTCTATGTGCCCACGGATATGTACTGGGATATGCGTGATACAGGTGGGCCGCTGATCAACCTCAGAGAGGGGATGCAGCATCTAGACGGCGATAAGGCAGAACAACTGGTGCGTTTCCGTGACGGTTATGCGCAGAAGGATCTGAAGCGTATTCAGGTACAGCAGGACTTTATGAAGGCATTGCTGGAAAAGGTATGCAGCTCGGATACACTGAAAAACAGACTGGATGATCTGGTACAGGTTGTTCTGGACTGTACGGAAAGTGATGTAACGATCAAAGAGGCATTAAAATACATCAAATATGTGAAAGACCTTGATCCTGCAAAAATCACAAATGATACGATTCCCGGTGTAGGCGGTTCCTACTTTGATCGGGATGAAGAGGGGACAAAGGAACTGATCGACTGGAGAATTCACGGCATTGAGCCTGTGACCCCGGAAGAAACAGCAGATGGTGTAACAGAAGCAGAATAAATAACGGACAGGTGGAAGCATGAAAGGAAAAAAAAGAAGCAGTATGCCGGTACGGAAAAAGAAATTCAATCCGGTAAAGACATTTTTGAAAATCGTATGCTCGATGGTATTGACATTCGTGATTTTAGCGGGCGGTGCGTGCTTTGGCTATTATAAGGCGACAGGTAATGTGCCTTTTGCGGGAAGCGGCATTACAACAAACGTAAACAATGTGAATTTCCTCGATGCCTTATTGAAAAAAAATCTCAAAATGAACGTAGCAGTGTTCGGTGTTGATAAAGACGGTACAAGAACAGACGTTGTATTTGTGGCGCATTATGACAGTGCACAGGAAAGTGTGAGTCTGGTTTCTCTGCCCAGAGATACCCGTGTTTCCCTTTCTCCCGATGTACAGAATCTGCTGGACAGCGAGAATCGTAACTATAATACAGTGACGAAGCTGAATGCGGTACATGCTTACGGCGGTAAGGATGCCTGCTGTGAAGCAACGGTGATGCAGATTGAGGACTTTCTGGGTATCAAGATTGACCATTATGTGAAGATCAATCTGGAAGCTTTCCGTGCCATTGTAGATGCGGTCGGCGGTGTTGAAGTAGATGTACCGCAGGATATGTACTGGGATATGCGTGATACAGGTGACCCGCTGATCAATCTGAAAAAAGGTGTACAGCTGCTGGACGGCGAAAAAGCGGAACAGCTGGTTCGTTTCCGTCGTTATGCAGACGGCGACGTAGGCCGTATTCAGGTACAGCAGCAGTTCCTGAAAGCACTGGCAGAAAAGGTACTGAGCACAGAAACAATCGTGAAGAATCTGGGCGAATATATTTCTGTAGTGTATAAATACATGGATACAGATATCAGTCTGGCAGATGCCATGAAATATGCAAACTATATTGACCAGATTGATATGAACAAGATCACAATGGAAACTCTGCCCGGTGCAGGGGAATATATCGGCGGCGTATCTTACTTTGTGAATGATGCAGATGCGACAAGAGAAATGGTTGACCGTCTGTTCTATAACACAGGTACAACTGATACGACAAATACAACAGGGACAACAACTTCCGCTGTACAGCAGCAGGAAGAAGTAAAACAGGAGCCTGTACAGATTGACAGCAAAACACTGCTGATTGAAGTATGCAACGGCGGCTATACAAACGGCATGGCGGGGAAAATTGCTGAAAGCGGAGGGCTACAATACAACAAGACCCACCACATACAAAAAGGAACAGCTGGAGCATACCAGAATTCAGGTAAGACAGGAGGGTGCTGGTCAGGATCTGGTTTCCTATTTCAGCGATGCAAGAATTGAACAGATGCCCGCTGACTATACAGGCGAAGCAGATATCCGTATTGTTATCGGTACAAGACAGAAATAACATAAAAATAAGACAAAGCAGGAGTGAACGATGAGTTATTTTGATTTATTCCG
>CALASU010000133.1 GCA_937888765.1 uncultured Clostridia bacterium
ACCCTTTTATCTTGCCTTTCAGTTACTATTCTTCGAATGTGGGCATTATAACAGAAAATTCTTTTACATAAATAAAAAAGAGGGCCTATGTCTTTCAAAAATTATTTTCTCCGATTATATGCTTCCAACGCTAGTTTTCGTACCTTAGACTTGACGCTTTCTATGTTCTGTTCTATACTAAGATTAAAAGGTTGCTGACTAACGTTTTTAGACGTCACCTGGGGGTTGTTTACATCAAAGGACTCAGCAACCTTCTTTGTTTTTCTTCCATTCTTAGGATTACTTTTGTAAACAGATACAATGTCGAGAGATTTCGCCTTAGAATCAGGTACCGCTTCAATCACGTAATATGTTCCGTTGATTCTCTTAGAAAACATCACTTTTTCTGCAGGAGATCCATCGCTATTACGATAAGCTCCTGTTTTTTTACTATTACTCAAAACAATATCATCATAATCATTCAAAATATATTCCAGTTTTGCTAAATCTTCAGGATCAGCCATACTGCGGTCATGTTCGACATTCACTCCATGCCTTTTTTCAATATGGTCAATGGCATTTGCTTTGATCCTATTTTTAAAATCAGAAACATCCACACCCGTCAAACGCTGCACATCTGTACGCATCCTTTCATTAGGTTCGTTTAATTTATAAATGGCAGTTTTATTAGGATTTCCTTGCAAAATATCATCTCTAAATTGCATCAGCCCCTCATTTACCATTGCATGTGTATATCCAATTTTTTCAAAATCAATTCCTGCAATCGGACCTTTTCGGGATGCATTTTTTAGTGCCTTCCCTGTAGCACCAATCCCTGCAAAACCCATATTGATTAACGCATCCACAGCCATCTGCTTCCTAATATCTTTACTGATTTCTTTCCTATTCTTCCCATCAGCCATTCCTGCCGCAATCGTAATCGGTGTATTGACTGCCGTATCCGCCGCCTGCTGTGCAAGCAATCCTGCGATTGCTTTTTCCTTAATGCTTGCCAGCTTTCCTTTTCCAATTTTTTCTATTGACTTTTTCTCATCAAATTGCTATTCTTATCATAGAATATTATATATCGGCGTTGAACGATTCGAGGTATTGGACTTCGCTATTAGGGAGCTGGTATTGTTTTTTTCGGTTAATCTGCATCGGTTCACGATTCGGGGTATTGGACTTCGCTATCAAATAACTGATGCAGATTTTTTATATACTTCTCCGCAAACTTATTTATTTTTTCTTGTTTTGTGTGCCTGCAATGCTAATTGTTGTAATTCTGTTTGTTTCGTTTTATCTCTGGGCTTTACATTTTCCAATTCCTTTCGATTAAGGTTTCCCTCTCGCTTTATTTTTCTCAATAACGGGTCTACATTGTCATTGAATAACTCCGATAATTGGAAGCCGCTATCAGGAAGCTGTTGTAGCTTCTTTTTATTTTCATAAAGTACATTCCCATTTTTCCTTTGTTCATCTATAAAATGTTGAATGTTCCTTTTTCCATATGCCGAAGTAACCACTGTACCAAATTTCGTTGTACTATCTTTATCCACCTTTATTGACACAAGGACAGGCTGATTATAAGAATCTACCATATCCGTCAACACCAAAAGACTTCCATCTTTTTTACTTGATTTTAAAATCGCTATGGGATTTTTCATTCTCCTTGGCAACTGTCGAAGTGCTTCAAAACCCAAATTATGCCCCTTTATACCATCGATTCTTTCTTCCGAAAGACCTGCTACTTTTGCCGTAAATTTCAAAGATTCCGTTGGATAGGCACTTTTCAATATCGAGCCTTGTGGCATTGCCATCCGCCCATCAATTAAACCATATGCCGTTAAAACTTTCGGAGATTTTCCCAATTGTAAATATTCATTCGGTTTCATTTCTTCGGTGAAAAATCTGTCAAGTTGTGCAGGAACTTTTTTCATCGCAATAGCAGAATTTAACACATCTCCTGCCATATCTGCCCCTGCAAATCCTATATTCATCACTGCATCCCTAGCCAACTGCTTCCTAATATCCTCACTGATTTCTTTCTGACTTTTTCCATCAGCTATTCCTTCTAACATCGTAATCGGTGTATTGACCGCCGTATCCGCCGCCTGCTGTGCCAAAAGGCTTACTGTTGCCATCTCCTTCATTCTTGCCAGTTTCAACTTTTCCGCATTTTTCAGTACAGCATCCTCTACCGCTTTGCCAAATGTCATATATCCTGCGGCACCTTTTGCAAGCTCTCCCGTTACTGTTCCCATTGTGCCTGCTGTCCGATTGCTGTTTTTCATTTGTTCCAGTTGGTTCTGCATCGCCCTTGCCTGATTCTGTATCACTTGATTTCCGCTTGCCTTTGCTGCAATTCTCATTGCATCCCCGCTCATACTGTCCAACATCCCTGCTGTAAAAGATGCGCTTTTCAGCCTGCTTTGCAATTTTACCTGCAATTCTGCCACATTCCTACAAGTAGTCATATCATTATTTTCTTTCAGTACACGCCCAACTGTTCTGATCCCATTATTCGCCGCCCGTCGCAAAGTAGGATAATCCATATCTCTGTCATCCGCCACATACTGATATTTCTTCAAAAGTTCCTGATTATTCAAAAACGTATCATTTGTTTCATACAGCCGCTGCTTCTCATTTTTTGCTGTACTTTTTGTCATATCTGCAATATTGTTCCCTTTAAAAGCATTTTCAGGATGCAATATCACAATATTCTTTTTGAATGTCTTATCTGTATTGATTTTCGGTACATCCGTTTTTGTTTGTTCTTTTTTCACTTTTATCTCTTTTAACTGCTGCGGAATCTTCCCTGCTCCTGTATCCTTCACCACTTCAACCCTTGGACTTGTCCCGCTTGTCAGCATCTTCAAAAAAGAGGCGGTTTTTGAACCGACCCCCAAAAGTTAGACCTAAAAATCTAACAATTGGGAGGTCGGTTTT
>CALASU010000134.1 GCA_937888765.1 uncultured Clostridia bacterium
ATGGCTGCAGGAATACGGCGAAATGGGTGAAGGCATCCTTGAGGTATTGCCCGACGGCTATGGCTTCCTGCGTGCGGAAAACTGTCTGCCGGGGGCGAATGACGTGTATGTATCGCCCTCTCAGATTCGCCGCTTTAATCTGAAAACAGGGGACAGGGTAAAGGGCAATATGCGTCCTGCCAGAGAAGGCGAAAAGGTCGGCGGGCTGGTATTTGTGCAGTCTGTCAACGGCGACAGACCCGACAAAGCGATTCGTCGTCCCAATTTTGAAGACCTTACCCCGATCTATCCCGAAGAAAAGCTGTGTCTGGAAACGACAAAAGAGGAGCTTTCGGGCAGAATCATTGATCTGATTGCACCAATCGGTAAGGGGCAGAGAGGGATGATTGTAGCCCCTCCGAAAGTCGGGAAAACCATTCTGCTGACAAAACTGGCAAATGCCATTACAAAAAATCATAAAGAAGTACATCTGATCGTTCTGCTGATTGATGAACGTCCAGAAGAAGTGACGGACATCCAGCGTTCCATAGAAGGGGAAAACGTACAGATTGTGTATTCTACATTTGACGAAGAACCCGAGCATCATAAGAAGGTAACGGAAATGGTTCTGGAGCGTGCAAAGCGTATGGTGGAGCAGGGGAAAGACTTAGTCATTCTTTTGGACAGTATTACGCGTCTTGCCCGTGCCTATAACCTGACCATTCCACCCAGCGGACGTACCCTTTCGGGCGGTCTTGACCCTGCCGCATTATATATGCCCAAGCGGTTATTCGGGGCAGCCAGAAATATCGAAGGCGGCGGCAGTCTGACGATTCTTGCGACTGCACTGGTGGATACAGGCAGCAAGATGGACGAGGTCGTTTTTGAAGAATTCAAAGGTACAGGCAATATGGAACTTGTATTGGACAGACGTATGGCAGAACGCCGCATCTTCCCTGCTGTGGATATCATCAAATCCGGCACAAGAAGAGAAGATAAACTCCTTTCTCCAAAGGAAATGGAATGCAACTACAAATTGCGCCGTCTGGCGGCAAATATCAGCAATATAGATATGATAGACGGCTTTTTTGACCTGATGCGGAAAACAAAAAATAACGAAGAATTTATGGACAGACTGGAAATTTGGGAAAAAACACTGGGAATGCATGAAAAATAAGCTATTTTTCGGCATATTTACGGCGATTTTTTACATGAATTTTCTTGCAAAAGTATTCTGTATATGATAGAATATTTGTGTTGTCTTTAAATAACGTAAGATTATTGATCAACGAATACGAAAAATGAGGTGAAAGAAAATGAGAGAAGGTATCCATCCTGAGTACAACCAGGTAACAGTAAAATGCAACTGCGGTAACGAATTCGTTACAGGCTCTACAAACAAAGAAATCAGAGTCGAAGTTTGCTCCAAATGCCACCCCTTCTACACAGGCAGCCAGAAACTGCTTCTGGAAGCTGGCGGTAGAGTTGAAAAATTCAACAAAAAATACGGCAGAAAATAATCAACAGAAACAAATAAAAGGGCGGAGCGAATGCTTCTGCCCTTTTTTTCGCAAGAGGGCAAAATTCGATTGCCTTTTTGCGAAAGAAAGGGATTGCTTTTTTATTAAGAAACCCGTTTCAAGGAAAGAAAGCACAGCTTTTGGCGGTGCATCTTTCAGAAGGAGGCAGTTATGAGCGAAAAGAAAAACAGCATCGGCGGTCAGGCAGTCATTGAAGGCGTTATGATGCGCGGCAAAAAAATATATGCGATGGCAGTCAGAAACCCCGAAGGCGGTATTACCATTGAGAAAGAAGAATGGGGCGGTCTGGGAAAAAAAGGAATCTTCAAATATCCCATTTTCCGTGGGATGGCGGCATTTGTGGATTCTCTGGTCAGCGGGACAAAGATCCTCATGCGTTCTGCGGAGATTGCGGGCGAGGACTGGATGGAAGAAGAAATGTCCCCCTTTGAACAGTGGCTGGTAAATAAATTTGGTGATAAGATCAATGATATTGTGATTTATTTCAGCGTATGTCTTTCTATGGTGCTGGGGATCAGCCTGTTTTTTATTTTGCCTGTATTTCTGGGTAATTTCTTCAAAGCCTTTGTACCCGTATGGGCGTTGGGTGTTGTGGAAGGGCTGATGCGTATTGCGATTTTCCTGACGTATCTGTTTCTGATCTCTCGTATGAAGGAAATTCAGAGAGTCTTTCAGTATCATGGTGCGGAGCATAAGACCATCGCCTGCTTTGAAAGCGGAAAAGAGCTGACAGTGGAAAATGTACGCCCCTGCACAAGACTGCATAAACGCTGCGGCACAAGTTTTCTGCTGTTCGTTATGCTGATTTCCATGGTCGTGTTTTTCTTTGTCAGAACGGATGTATTCTGGGTGCGTCTGATTACACGTATTTGTCTGGTACCCTTTATTGCGGGGATTTCTTATGAAGTGATCCGCTGGGCAGGAAAATCCGAAAGCAGTCTGGTAAAATGGGTAAGTATGCCGGGGCTGTGTCTGCAGAAGCTGACAACAGCAGAACCCGATGATGCGCAGATTGAATGTGCCATTGCGGCAATGAAAGGGGTTCTGGAAGATGAACCGGAAGAATGAAACCGATAAAATCATTGGAGAAGTTTTGAGAGCAGGAAAGCAGCGGCTGCGGGAAGCGGGCAAAGAAGACTGGTCGTTTGAAGCAGAGCTGCTTTTGGAAAAAGCCGCCGGGTTGAACCGCACGGCTTTATTTTTGCGTGAGCGGGATCTGCTTTCAGAGGAAGCAGAAGCCCTGTATGCGGACTATCTTTCTCAGAGAGAACAGGGAAGACCCACACAGTACATTCTGGGAGAATGGGAGTTCATGGGTCTGCCGTTTGCCGTTGGCGAGGGTGTGCTGATTCCCAGAGGGGATACAGAGGTTCTGGTGGAAACCATTCTGGAAAAACAGCAGACAGAGCCTTTGCAGATCATTCTGGATATTGGTACAGGCAGCGGCTGTATTCCGATCAGTTTAGGGAAATATGGTAGTTTTTCTGAGATTCTGGCGGTGGATATCAGCCCGAAAGCACTGGGCTATGCCACAAAAAACGCAGAAAAGAATCAGATTCCTGTCAGATTTTTTGAAAGTGATTTATTTTCTGCCGTACCTACGCAGTATAAAGGAAAGCTGGATGCCATTGTATCCAATCCCCCTTATATCCCCAAAAAGGATATCGAGGAGCTGATGACAGAGGTAAAAGACTTTGAACCGCTGCAGGCACTGGACGGCGGCGAGGATGGTCTGGATTTTTACCGCAGTATCGTAAAAGAAAGCAGGGAATGGCTCAGAAAAGACGGCTGGCTGTTTTTTGAAATTGGCTATGACCAGGGAGAAGACCTCAGACAGATCCTGGCAGAGCAAGGCTTTGCGGAAATCAGAGTGATACAGGATCTGGCAGGACTGGATAGAGTGGTCTGCGGCAGATATGAACAGTAAGAAGTAAGAAAAGAGGGGCGTGACGGATATGTTTGACCGCTTGGCAGAAATCGAAATCAAACACGGGGAACTGGCTGACCAGATTAACGACCCCGATGTGATTGCCAATCAGACAGAATGGCGAAAGCTGATGAAAGATTACAGCGATCTGACACCGATCGTTGAAAAATACAGAGAATATAAAACAGCGAAAGAAAGCATCGAAGAAAGTCTGATGATGTTAGAAGAAAAGCTGGATGATGAGTTTCGGGAGCTGGTAAAGGAAGAACTGGCAGAAAACAAAGAAAAAGTGGAAATACTGAAAAAGGAAATCACGATTCTGCTGATTCCCAAAGACCCGAACGACGAAAAGAATGTCATTGTGGAAATCCGAGGTGGTGCCGGCGGGGACGAAGCGGCATTGTTTGCAGGGGATCTGTTCCGTATGTATGCCCGTTATGCAGAACGCCGCCGCTGGAAAGTGGAAATCATGAACACCAGTGAAAGCGATCTGGGTGGTTTTAAGGAAGTAGCGTTCATGATTACAGGTAAAGGTGCATATTCCCGTCTGAAATATGAAAGCGGCGTGCATCGTGTACAGCGTATCCCGACAACGGAAAGCGGCGGGCGTATCCATACGTCTACCGTAACGGTGGCAGTACTGCCTGAGGCGGAAGAGGTCGATGTGCATATTGATATGAACGATGTGCGTGTAGATGTATTCCGTGCATCCGGTAACGGCGGACAGTGTGTTAATACAACCGATTCCGCCGTACGAATGACGCATATTCCTACGGGGATTGTGGTATCCTGTCAGGATGAAAAATCACAGCTCAAGAACAAGGAAAAAGCACTGAAGGTGCTGTATGCCCGTGTATATGAAAGAGAACGTCAGGCACATGATGCGGCGATTTCTGCAGACAGACGCTCTCAGGTAGGTACAGGCGACAGAAGTGAAAGAATCCGTACCTATAACTTCCCGCAGGGCAGGGTGACAGACCACAGAATCGGGCTGACACTGCATAAGATTGATGCTATCATCGACGGCGATCTGGATGAAGTGATGGACGCACTCGTAACCACCGACCAGATGGCAAAACTACAGGAGAGTTAAAGACCTTGGGGGCTTTGCCCCCAATACCCCCACGAGGGGTGTAGGCACCGCCAAGATTAAGGCGGCGGCGAAGCCGTCTTCCCGCAGGGAAGATGCCTGACCAGTTCCTCTGCCGGGAGTTTGAGGGCGGAGCCCTCAAGAAAGGGGTTTAAAATGAAAGAGCTTTGGGATTTGTTTGCGGCTTTTGCGCGGATCGGCGGCTTTACCTTTGGCGGCGGTTATGCCATGCTGCCGATGCTCCAGAAAGAAGTCGTGGAAAAACATAAATGGGCGACCGAGGACGAGGTGCTGGACTACTTCGCTATCGGGCAGTGTACTCCGGGGATCATTTTCGTCAATACAGCGACATTTATCGGCTATAAACAGAAGGGCGTTCCCGGTGCCATTGCGGCAACGGTGGGCAGTGTGTTCCCCTCTGTGTGTATCGTCATGCTGATTGCGGCGGTTTTGCAGAACTTTGCGGAACTGCCTGTGGTACAGCACGCCTTTGCAGGTATCCGTGTGGTTGTCAGTGTGCTGATTTTTAACGCCGTGGCAGGAATGTGGAAGAAATCCGTAAAGGACAATTTTGGTATTATGCTTGTGGCGGCGGCATTTCTGGCTTCTGTCTGGCTGGACATCACGCCTGTCTGCATTGTTGTGGCGGCGGCAGTCATCGGTATTGCGGTTTCTCTGAAAAGAGAGGGGGCTAAGAAAGAATGAATTTTGCAATTTTTCTGAAAAGCCTTCTGGTACTGGTTTTTGAATTTTTCAAGATTGGGCTGTTTTCCGTGGGCGGCGGTCTGGCGACATTGCCTTTCCTGTATCGTCTGGCGGATAAATACCCATGGTTTTCCACAGACCAGATTCCGAACATGATCGCCATTTCGGAATCAACACCCGGGCCAATGGGGGTAAATATGGCTACCTATGCAGGCTTTCAGCACAGTGCTGTACTGGGAAGTATCTGCGCAACAGCGGGGCTGATCTTTCCCTCTGTTGTCATTATCATCTGGGTGTCTAAGTTTCTGGAAAAGTTCCGCAAAAATAAATATGTGGACTATGCCTTTTATGCCCTGCGTCCTGCGGTAACGGGGCTGATTGCGGCGGCGGGCTTCGGGGTGCTGATTGCTTCCCTGTTCCATTCTGCCGCATTGGAGGACTTACAGCTTTCTAATTTTATGGACAAGTTTGGAATCGAAGAATGTATCCTGTTTGTGGTGCTGCTGTTTGCCACAAATAAATGGAAAAAGCATCCGATTTTTTATATTGTCCTCAGTGCCGCAGTCGGGATTTTCCTGCAGTTATAAAAAAGATCAGAAGAAAAAGGCAACATTTCCCTTTTGTCCGTTCCATATGATGATTCTATAGGAATCCAAACAGGAACGGAGGAAGATGGGGATGTTGGATATCATGAAAAATAGCTGGATTCTCCTCTGTGGAGGATATTGGCTTTTATTTTGGGTGGGTAGGCAATGGAAAACTGCAAAAACAGTACTTTGCCTCTGGGATGGACTTTATTTAGGCTTACTTTCGTTTGCCATTTTGCCCTTTGCAATGGAAACACCGTATTTTTATATGGCGGCGGTCAGCTCTTTTCTGGGGGTGCTGCTAGGGTTCTGGATGGAGAAACGAGGAAAGACATTGCTTTTGCTTTTGTGCTTAACAGGGGTAACGGCAGAATATTTTTTATATGACGCCCCGCTGTCCTGCGGGTCTGCGTTATTGTTTGCGTTTTTCGGCGGTATGGGGTTGTATACGGTTGCAGCGGATTTATTGCCGGAGGATGCGGCTCCGGAAGAGCGTCTTCTGCCTTCTTTGCTGGGGGCAGGCGGCTTTCTGATCAGCACGCTTTTCTTTGCCGGATTATAAAAGAAAAGCGATTGCTTTCGGGGTATGTTTGTTTTAAAATAGGTACAGAATAATGAGGATACATTGGGAGTCTGTCAAATTCTGAAAAAACAAACGAAAAAGAGAAGATATCGAGAAGATTGCAGACAACTGCAAAAACGAAGGGGGTTCCTATGAACACATTTGGAATTGGAAAAGAAGAACTGAAGGATCTGATTCGGGAAAACGTGAAAATCCGTCATCGTAAGACACTGGAACACGCAACACCCGAAGAACTCTATGATGCGGCAGTATTTGCCATCAGAGATGTTATCACAGATAAATGGATGAAAACCCATGATGAATACTATGAAAAGGATGTAAAAGTGGTTTACTACCTGTCCATGGAATTCCTGATGGGCAGATTCTTCGGCAATGCGCTGATCAATCTGGAAATGTTTGATGAAGTAGCAGAAGTATTTGAAGAACTGGGTATTGAATATAACCGTGTGGAAGATGTGGAAGCCGATCCCGGTTTGGGTAACGGCGGCCTCGGCAGACTGGCAGCCTGCTTCTTAGAGTCCCTGTCTACACTGTCCCTGCCTGCATATGGCTGTGGTATCCGTTACCACTACGGCATTTTTGAACAGAAGATCGAAAACGGCTATCAGGTGGAAGCACCCGATAACTGGCTGGAAAACGGCGATCCTTGGTGTCTGAAACGTAACGAATATGCAGTAGAAGTAAAATTCGGCGGCAACGTGCGTGCAGTACAGAATGAAAGCGGCGATTATAAATATGTACAGGAAAATTATCAGTCTGTTATGGCGATTCCCTATGACTATCCTGTCATCGGCTATGGCAACAACACAGTAAATACACTGCGTCTGTGGGAAGCAAAACCCAAGAATCGTCTGGATCTGAAATCCTTCAATGCGGGCGATTATCAGAAAGCACAGGAAGAAGAACTGCTGGCAAGCACACTGACAAACGTGCTGTATCCTGCCGATGAACATACACAGGGTAAGGAACTGCGCCTGCGTCAGCAGTATTTCTTTATCTCTGCGACAGTACAGAGAGTGATTGCACGTTTCAAAAAGATGCATGGCAATGATTTCGGTCTGCTGCCCGAAAAAGTGGCCTTCCAGCTGAACGATACACATCCCAGTATGGCAGTTGCTGAACTGATGCGTGTACTGGTAGATGAAAACGATCTGCCCTGGGATCAGGCTTGGGAAATCACAAAGAAAGTATGTGCATACACAAACCATACAATCATGTCCGAAGCACTGGAAAAATGGCCTATGGAACTGTTCAGCCGTCTGTTGCCTCGTATTTATCAGATTGTGGAAGAAATCAACCGTCGTTTCTGTCTGGAACTGATGGATCGCTACGGCAACGATCACAACAGAATCATAAACATGGCAATCATCGCTGACGGTCAGATCCGTATGGCATATCTGGCAATCGTGGGCAGCCACTCTGTAAACGGTGTTGCGGCACTGCATACAGAAATTCTGAAAAATCAGGAACTGCGTGATTTCTATGAACTGTATCCTGAAAAATTCAACAATAAAACAAACGGTATCACACAGAGAAGATGGCTGGTACACGCAAACCGCAAGCTGGCTGATCTGATCTGCGAAAAAATCGGCAAAGGCTGGGTAAAAGATCTGGATGAACTGCAGAAGCTGCTGCCTTACGCAGAAGATGCAGATTTCCGCCGCAGATTCATGGATATTAAGAAAGAAAATAAAATTGCACTGGCGAACTATATCAAAGAAACAAAAGGTATCGAAATCAATCCCGATTCTATCTTTGATATTCAGGTAAAACGTCTGCATGAATACAAAAGACAGCTGCTGAATATTCTGCACGTCATCGGTCTGTACAATCAGCTGAAGATGAACCCCGGTCTGGATATGGTTCCCAGAACATTCATCTTTGGTGCGAAGGCAGCGGCAGGCTACCGTCGTGCGAAGCTGATTATCAAACTGATCAATGCGGTTGCAGATGTGGTAAACAATGACTCTGCAATCAACGGCAAAATCAAAGTCGTATTCATGGAAAACTACCGTGTATCTCTGGCTGAAAAACTGATTCCTGCGGCTGACGTCAGCGAACAGATTTCCACAGCGGGGAAAGAGGCTTCTGGTACAGGTAACATGAAATTTATGCTCAACGGTGCGATCACACTGGGTACACTGGACGGCGCAAACGTGGAAATCTGCGAAGAAGTTGGCAGAGATAATATCTTTATCTTTGGTATGACTGCGGAAGAAGTACAGCAGAAATATCAGGGCTATTATGATCCATGGATGGTTTACAACATCAATCAGGAAGTGCGTATGGCACTGAATAGCCTGATCAACGGTACGTTCGATGCAGACCCCAACCTGTTCAGAGAACTGTATGATGCACTCTTAAACGGTGCAGGCGGCAGAGCAGACGAATACTTCGTTCTGGAAGACTACGCTGATTATGCAAGAGTACACTGGGATATTGATGCCGCATACCGTGATGAAGAAAGATGGGCGAAAATGGCGATCATCAATACTGCAAAGAGCGGTAAGTTCTCCTCTGACAGAACCATCCGTCAGTATGCAGAAGAAATCTGGAATCTGCCCGTAGTAGAAATTGAATAATCTTAGCATATTTTGCGAAAGGAACCCGGCAGAAAAATTTGACAACTGTCCGGATTCCATGTAAAATAGACATGTTATGTAAAAGCGGGTCTTTCCTACAAAAGACCCGCATATGCACCCGTAGCTCAGGGGATAGAGCGTTCGGCTCCGGACCGAAAGGCCGCAGGTTCGATTCCTGTCGGGTGCGGAATAGGAAAATCCCGAGAAACCTTGGTTTCTCGGGATTTTTTGTATTTGTAAGAGAGTTTATTTTTTATAAAGTAAAACCCGGCAGTGGATTTTGTTAAGTGAAATGTGTTTATATACGGCAGACCGAAAATCAGAAAATATACTTCTGTTTGCAACAGGAATGTATTTATTGTATGATGATAAGGAAAACTGTATTTTGTAAGAAAAGAGGGGAAACGATGCAGTCTATCAGTGAAATCAAGGAAATTCTTGCAAACTGTCCGATTTCGGAACTGCCTGAGCAGTGCAGGGCATTTGAAGCGGATGAAAGAAAAGGCGTGCAGAGTGCACTGGCATCTGCACGGAAGAAATATGATAAATATGTGAAAGAGCAGGAGCGTCTGGAGGAAATCCTTACCTATGAACGGGAAGGCTATGCGCTTGGCTATGATCTGATCGCAGGCATTGACGAGGTAGGCAGAGGTCCGCTTGCGGGGCCTGTTGTGGCGGCGGCTGTGATTCTGCCCAAGGACTGCAAAATTGAAGGGGTCAATGACTCTAAGAAGCTGTCCGAAAAGAAAAGAGAAGAACTCTATGATGTAATTCTGGAAAAAGCGATTACCTATGGCATTGGCGTGGTTTCCAATGAAAGAATAGATGAAATCAATATTTTGCAGGCAACCTATGAAGCCATGCGGGAAGCGTTGTCCAAGCTGAATCCGCCTGCTGAATATATCCTTGCCGATGCGGTAACGATTCCTATGGTTTCCACACCGCAGAAAGGGATTGTCAAAGGGGATGCAAAAAGTATGTCGATCGGGGCGGCAAGTATTGTGGCGAAGGTATACCGTGACCGCATGATGGCAGAATATGACAAGGTATATCCCGGCTATGGCTTTGCAAGCAATAAGGGCTATGGTGCGGCAGAGCATATCGACGGACTGCATAAACAGGGGATGACGCCGATCCATCGCCGTAGCTTTCTCAAAAACATTTTATCCCATGATGCGGAGCATACCACAGAAAAAGGTGTTCGCAGTGAAGCCCTTGCTGCAAAGCAGATGCGCAAAATGGGATATGAAATTCTGGAGCAGAATTATTATGCCGCAGGCGGGGAAATTGATCTGATTGCCAGAAAAGGGGATCTGATCGTATTCACAGAGGTAAAATACAGAAGAAGTGACGAGTATGGCTTACCCTGTGAAGCGGTGGATGCAAAGAAACAGCGGCATATCATCCGTACGGCAAAGGCGTATATTGTGGAAAAAGGACTGGATGGCATGAATTTCCGCTTTGATGTGGCAGAACTGCTGACAGAGGATGGACAGACATACTTCCGCTATACGGAGGATGCGTTTCAGGCATAAATATAAATAAGGAGATAGAGATGATTAGAAAAAAAGAGAATCTGGAATATATTACATTTGAAAATCTGGAAAAAACAGGCATGGTGCGCCATTGCTTTACCACACGCCATGGCGGTGTGAGTACGGAGCATTGGGCAAGCATGAATATGGGACTTGCCCGCGGGGAAGCAAAAGAGCCTGTATGGGAAAACTACAGAATTCTTGCGGATAAAGTTGGCTTTTCTGTGGATAACTATGTGACAAGCCAGCAGACACATACCACAAATGTGCGCAGAGTGACAAAAGAGGATGCGGGCAAAGGTGTATGGACAGAAAGAGGATATACAGACGTAGACGGTCTGATTACGAATGAAAAGAATATTCCTCTTGTGATCTTCGGTGCAGACTGTGTGCCTGTATTCCTGCTGGATAAGAAAAACAAGGCTATCGGTATGGCACACTGCGGCTGGATGGGAACAGGCAACCGCATGGCAGAAAAGATTCTGCAGGAAATGATAAAAGAATTCGGGACAGATCCTGCGGATGTCACAGCGGCGATCGGGCCTTCTATCGGAAAATGCTGTTTCCAGATGGACGCACCTGTGCTGAATCTGTTTCAAAAGAATATCCCTTGGACAGATGATATTGTAGAAGTGGACCCTTCTGCGGAGGGAAAATATAAAATGGATTTATGGGAATGTAACCGCCGTTTACTGGCAGAAATGGGCGTAAAGGATATCGAAATTGCAAATCTCTGTACCAAATGCGATCAGGAACGTTTCTATTCTCACAGAGGAATGGGAGAAAAAAGAGGGGTTATGGCAGGGATTATGGAGTTGGTTTAAAGACCTTGGAGGCATGAGCATCGCCAAGATTAAGGCGGCGGCGAAGCCGTCTTCCTGAAAGGAAGATGCTTGATTGTCTCTCGAGCACCCTGCGAGGGGAATGATTTCCCTCGCCCCCCATTTGCAGAAACTGCGTTTCTGCGAAGAGGGAATTCTTACGCAAGAAGAATTTGAGAAAAAAAGAAAAAATATTTAGAATTTATTTAATTGTTAGAATGAAAAACCCCGCCTTGACAGAGCAAGGCGGGGCGAGTATACTATAAACAAGAAAGATCATTCGCCCTTCCCAAGGCGAGTCGGTCGGAAAATGGTTTTTACAACCGTCTAACGCTATGTTAGGCGGTTGTTTTTATTATCCCTGTTTTTTACAACAGGTGATAATAGCTACAATTAAAATACCAAACTGAAATAAATCAGAATAAGTAACATAATTCATAGCATCACCCCCTTTTTATGAAATGGGGTGACCGAACCGCCGAAGCGAATACTATTTTTATTTATATGTATACTGAAATTCAGTATAGCATATGGAATATATTTCGACAAGATGAGATTCTTCTGTGCTTTTCTTTTTGCACATTTTGTGGTATACTAATAAAATTAGAGTGGAATAGTGGGCTTTTCTGCCCATGAGGTAATATAAAATTTTGAGAAAATGGAGGAAGCAAACTATGAGCAGACCTATCGTAGCAGTAGTAGGCCGTCCCAATGTCGGGAAGTCTACACTGTTTAACAGATTAGCCGGCGAACGTATTTCCATCGTACAGGATACACCCGGCGTAACTCGTGACCGTATTTATGCCGACGTGGAATGGCTTGACCGCAAGTTCACACTGATCGACACAGGCGGTATGGAAATCGGCTCTGAAGAAATCATTCAGAAGCAGATCATTCAGCAGGCACAGATTGCCATTGAAACAGCGGATGTTATCATGTTTGTAACAGACGTAAAAACAGGCGTAACAGACGACGACCGTCAGGTAGCAAATATGCTGCGCCGTACAAAGAAACCCGTTGTGCTTTGCGTAAATAAAGTAGACAGCGTAAAACGTGACACAATGGATATCTATGAATTCTATGAGCTGGGTATCGGTGATCCCATGCCCGTTTCTGCAGGACAGGCTCTGGGTCTGGGCGATATGCTGGACGAAGTCATTGCACATTTCCCTGAAAAAACAGCAGATGAGGAAGAAGATGATGCAATCAGAGTTGCGATCATCGGTAAGCCTAATGTAGGTAAATCCTCTCTGATCAACAAGATTCTGGGCGAAGACAGACTGATCGTAAGTGATATTGCGGGGACAACAAGAGATGCGGTTGACACACCTATCGAAATCGATGGTCAGAAATATGTATTCATTGATACAGCAGGTATGCGCCGTAAGAGCAAGATCAAAGAAGAAATCGAACGTTTCAGTATCATCCGTGCGGTAGCAGCAGTAGAACGCTGCGACGTTGCGATTCTGGTCATTGATGCAAACGAAGGTATCACAGATCAGGATACAAAGATTGCGGGTATTGCACATGAAAGAGGCAAAGCGGCGATTATTGCGGTAAATAAATGGGACTCCATTGAAAAAGACGATAAGACAATGAACCGTTTCCTGAAAGACATTGAAGGCGAGCTGAAATATATGCCTTATGCACCTCGTGTGTTCATCTCTGCACAGACAGGTCAGAGAATTCCCCGTATGCTGGAAATGATTCGTACGGTACATGAAAACCATGCACTGCGTATCAGCACAGGCGTACTGAACGAAGTACTGATCGAAGCAACTGCAATGCAGCAGCCTCCCGCAGATAAAGGCCGTCAGCTGAGACTGTACTACATGACACAGGTTTCCGTAAAACCCCCTACATTCGTTATCTTCGTAAACGAAAGAGAACTGTTCCACTTCTCTTACCGCAGATATATTGAAAACCAGCTCAGAGATGCCTTTGGCTTCGTTGGTACACCTATCCATTTCATTGTAAGAGAAAAAGGGGAAAAGGATTGATATGTTCCGAATTTTTTGTATAGCGATTGGCTATTTGATTGGCTGTATTCAGACAGCTTTTATTGTGAGCAAGTTCTGGCGTGTTGATCTGCGTACAAAGGGCAGCGGCAATCTTGGCACAACAAATGCGCTGCGTGTGCTGGGGAAAAAAGCAGGTGCAGTTACCTTTATTGGCGATATTATGAAATCCGTGGTTGCCTTTTTTATCTGCCGTGCCATCTTTGGCGAAGCGGGAAATCTGGCGGGGCTTTATGGCAGTATCGGTGCGGTTCTGGGACATAACTATCCTTTCTATCTGCAGTTTAAAGGCGGGAAAGGGATTGCCGTTATGATCGGTATGACACTGGCACTTGCCATTACAGTCAATCCGTGGGTGGCTCTGCCTACAGCAGTAATCGGCTTTGGCACAGCATTTGCAACAGGGTATGTATCACTTGGCTCTCTGCTGTTTTCTGCAGTACTTCCGTTAAGCTGCTGGTATCTGGGCTTTCCAAAGGAAATGTTGTTGGTAGTATTGGGGGCAAGCTGTCTGGCATTCTGGCGTCACAGAGCGAATATTGTGAAGCTGTGTAACGGTACAGAGAATAAATTTGGTGCGAAGAAGAAGTAAATCGGGAGGACGTATACTATGAAAAAAGTTACTGTCATTGGTTCCGGCAGCTGGGGGACAGCACTTGCCGTGATGCTGGCAAAGCATGGACATGAAGTTACCATCTGGGCAAGAAGACAGGACGCAGTGGACGAACTGCTGGAAAAACGTACAAATGCAAAATATCTGCCCGGTATTGAAATTCCTGCAGAAATACAGGCGACTACAGACCACGAAGCGGCTGTAAAAAATGCAGATATCATCATTCTGGGCGTACCTTCTCGTGCAGTGGCACAGACGGTAAGGGATTTTTCTCCTTATCTGAAAACATGGCAGATTCTGGTGAACGTAGCGAAGGGTCTGGAACCCGATACCCTGCTTCGCCTTTCTGAAGTCATCCAGAGAGAAGCACCCCAGTGTCAGGTATGTGTGCTTTCCGGTCCTAGCCATGCGGAAGAGGTGGCAAGGGGAATTCCCACAACCTGTCTGATTACCTGCGAAAATGAAGCAGTTGCAAAGATCGTACAGGAAGAATTTGCAAATCCCCGTTTCCGTCTGTATACCAATACAGATATGATCGGCGTAGAAATGGGGGCGGCGCTGAAAAACGTAATGGCTCTGGCGGCAGGTATGTCTGACGGTCTGGGCTTTGGCGATAATACAAAGGCGGCTCTGATGACAAGAGGGATTGCTGAAATGAAGC
Organism: uncultured Clostridia bacterium; assembly: GCA_937888765.1. GTDB lineage: Bacteria > Bacillota > Clostridia > Lachnospirales > Anaerotignaceae > Anaerotignum_A. The sequence goes on from CALASU010000134.1 coordinate 14,643, forward strand.
GTCTGGGGATTGCAATGGGCGGTAAGGCGGAAACCTTTGCAGGGCTTTCCGGCATTGGCGATCTGATTGTTACCTGTACCAGTATGCATTCCAGAAACCGCCGTGCGGGTATCCTGCTGGGACAGGGCAAGAGCCTGCAGGAAACACTGGATGAAGTAAAAATGGTCGTGGAAGGTGTGAACACGGTACAGGCGGCGTGTGAAATTGCGGAAAAATATAATGTTTCCATGCCCATCACACAGGCGATTTATGCTGTATTATTCCATGATAAAAATGTAGAAGATGCTGTTCTGGAACTGATGACCAGAGACAGCAAAGCAGAATAAAAATGTCAGAAATCTCGGGCTTTGGCTTGAGATTTCTTTTTATATCTGAAAAGGAGTGATTGAAATGGAAAGACCTTATATCATCTGTCATATGACGACTTCTCTGGATGGAAAGGTAACAGGAAGTTTTCTGGAACAGGAGAATGTGCAGGGAGCAATTGAACAGTATTATGAAATACATAGAGGATATAAAGCAGATGCCTTTGCCTGCGGGCGGATCACGATGGAGGGGAGTTTTACAGGTGGTTTTCAGCCCGATCTGACACCGTTTGCAGATGCAGTGATTTCTTATGAGGATTATAAAGCAGATACGGAAGCGGAATTTTTTGCAGTGGCCTTTGACAGAAAAGGCAGATTAGGCTGGACAGTCTCCCGCATTGCAGACGAAGACCCAGGCTATGATAATGCGCATATCATCGAAGTGCTTTGTGAGGGTGTCAATCCTGCGTATCTTGTATATCTGCAGAGTATCGGCGTTTCCTATATTTTTGCAGGAAAAGAGGAAATGGATGTAGCTCTGGCACTGAAAAAGCTGAAAACACTCTTTGGGATCGAAACCCTGCTTCTGGAAGGCGGCAGTGTGCTCAATGGTGCATTTCTGCGGGCAGATGTGATTGATGCACTGAGTCTGGTCGTTGCCCCTGTGACTGCGGAAAAAGAAGATAAGCCCGTATTCTGGAATGGGGAACGGAAAGCATTTTGCTTAGACGAAGTAAAGCAGTTTGCAGACAGTGTCTGGATCAAATATCGTAAAGTATGATAACATACAAAATGAATTCCTGAAAAACAGAAAACAGGAGTTCATTTTTTTGGGCACATTGTAAAATGAAGTTGCAATAATAAAAAAATATCCATAGTGATGATCTA
>CALASU010000135.1 GCA_937888765.1 uncultured Clostridia bacterium
CCAGAATTCCCGCCGCCGCGCCTCTGTTCAGCACCGGGCGGATGAAACGAGGCTACGGCGTGGAAGCCATGCTGCGGCTGCTGTCCGGCCGCAGCAGCTACTGCGAAACCCATAACGCTCTGAATGACGCCATTGACGAACTGGAAATCATGCGCCTGCTGGGCTATCACCCGGCAGATTACTTACCCCTGTGACGGAGGAATTCACCATGAAAACGAAACTGCTGTTCCAGGCCCTTTTCAAATTTTTGGCCGGCATTTTGCTGTTTGGCCTGCTGCTCTTCCTGCCGGCAGGTACCCTGCGCTATCCCGGCGGCTGGCTGTTCTGCGGTCTGCTGTTTATTCCCATGCTGTTTCTGGGAATTGCTCTGCTGCTGTTTGCTCCCGATCTGCTGAAAAAGCGGCTGCAAAGTGATGAAACCGAAAGTGCCCAGAAGAAAGTGGAAGGCAACAACTTTGCCATCCGTAAGCATCTGCTGGAATATGACCAGGTAATGAATGAACAGAGAGAAGTTATCTATGCAGAAAGAAAACGCGTACTGTATGGCGAAAATCTGCGTGACAGCATTATTTCCATGATCGAAGCAGTTGTAGACCGTGCAGTAGATACACATATGAATGATGACCAGCCTGCATCTGAATGGGATCTGGATACATTCAGCGAAAGCCTGAGAGCAATCATCCCTGTGGGTAAGGTAAATATCAAAGAAGATTCCATTAAGACAATGACAAAGGATAAGCTGAAAAACAGCATGAAGATCCTTGGTAAGCAGATGTACGAGTTCAAGGAAAAAGAAATCGCTATGGGTCTGCCTGAAGGCGAAGAACGTATGCGTGAACTGGAACGCATGGTTCTGCTGCGTGTCATCGACCAGAAATGGATGGATCATATCGACGATATGGACAGAATGCGTCAGGGTATCGGCCTGCACGCATATGCACAGAGAGATCCTCTGGTAGAATACAAATTTGCGGCTTATGATATGTTTGATGAAATGAGTGCACATATTCAGGAAGATACGCTGAAGATGCTGTATCGTGTACAGATTCAGACAAGAGTACAGCCTCAGCCCGTACAGCGTCAGATGTTTACAAACAAAGATGATTCTGCGGTAAAACAGCCTAAGAAACGTGAAGAAGAAAAAGTAGGCAGAAATGACCTGTGTCCCTGCGGCAGCGGCAAAAAATACAAACAGTGCTGCGGCAGAGAAGCATAAAGACACATAAATCAGAATTTAAAGACCTTGGGGGCGTTGCCCCCAATACCCCCAGCAGGGACGCAGTCCCTGCACCCGATACGCAACCGCATATACATGCGGTTGCAAATGGGGGTCGAGGGGAATCATTCCCCTCGCAGGGTGCTCGAGGGACAGCGTCCCTCGAAGAAAAATGCTTATTCCATTTATAAAGGAGATGATTTTGCATGTTCGAATTAGAACAGATCCGTCTGGGCCTGTCTGGTTACGACGAAAAATTAGAGGCAATGGGAATTTCCCTCGACGTCGCAGGCGCAAAGGAAAAGATTACCGAATTAGAAGAACTTTCTGCTGACCCCGATTTCTGGAATGATCTGGAAAAGAGCCAGAAAACACTGCAGCAGCTGAAAGCACTGAAAAATAAGGTCGGCAAATTTGAAGATCTTGCAACAACATACGAAGACATCCTGACATTGATCGAAATGGGCATTGAAGAACAGGATGAAAGCGTATACGAAGAAGTAAAGGAAATGAATGAAGCATTCCTCGAAGGCTATGAAGCACTTCGTGTGGCAACACTGCTTGACGGTGAATATGACCGCAACAATGCGATTATCACACTGCACGCAGGTACAGGCGGTACAGAAGCTTGTGACTGGACAAATATGCTGTATCGTATGTATACAAGATGGGCACAGAAGGCAGGCTACGAAGTGGAACTGCTGGATATGCTCGACGGCGATGAAGCAGGTCTGAAATCCGTTACATTCCAGCTGAACGGCGAAAATGCTTACGGTTATATGAAGTCTGAAAAGGGTATCCACCGTCTGGTGCGTGTATCTCCTTTCGACAGTGCCGGCAGACGTCAGACATCCTTCGCATCCTGCGATGTTATGCCTGAAATCGAAGACGACACAGAAATCGAAATCAGAACAGAAGATATCCGTATTGATACTTACAGAGCCAGCGGTGCCGGCGGTCAGCATGTCAACAAAACATCCTCTGCAATCCGTATCACACACTTCCCCACAGGTGTTGTTGTTGCCTGTCAGGAAGAAAGAAGCCAGTTTGCCAATAAGGACAAAGCGTTCAAAATGCTGAGATCCAAACTGCTGGCACTGAAACTGGAAGAACAGATGCAGAAGCTGGCTGAAATCCGTGGTGAAACAAAGGAAATCGGCTGGGGCAGCCAGATCCGTTCCTATGTATTCATGCCTTACACAATGGTAAAAGACCACCGTACAGGCGAAGAAACGGGGAAAGTAGATGCAGTTATGGACGGCGAAATTGATGCTTTCATGAGTGCATACCTTGCCTGGATTCACAGCTGATTAGGTAGAGATAAAGGAGAACGCCTTGAAAGAAATTAAGATCACAAAAAACGAAGAAAATCAGAGATTGGACAAGTTCCTGCTCAAATACATGAACAAGGCGTCAAAAGGCTTCTTGTATAAGATGCTCAGAAAAAAACGCATCAAATATAACGGCGCAAGAGCGGAGGGCAGTGAACTGCTTCATGCAGGTGATACCCTCCAGCTCTATCTGGCGGAAGAAACGATTGCTTCCTTTATGGAAGAAAAAACAGTGCCCGAGGCAAAACGCCATTTCGGCATTGTATACGAGGATGATGACATTCTCGTAGTTTCCAAGCCGGCGGGGCTTCTGACACATCCCGAAAAAAGCAGTGATACCGATACACTGATCGACCAGATTCTGTATTATCTGTATCAGAAAGGGCAGTATCTGCCCGATGCCGAAAGCAGCTTTACCCCTGCGCTTTGCAACCGACTGGACAGAAATACCAGCGGTATCGTGATTGCAGGGAAAACGCTGAAAGGGGTGCAGGCAGTCAATGAAACCATCCGCAGCCATAAGCTGGATAAATATTATCTGACACTGGTGGCAGGCGAAGTGAAGGAAGTGGGCGAAATCGACCTGTTCCTGACAAAGGATGAAAACAGAAATCAGGTACGCCTTTCCAAACGGGAAGGCAGCGGGATGCGTTCTGTAACGAAATACCGCCCCATTGCACATGCAAAGGGCTATACCCTTCTGGAGATTCTGCTTGTGACAGGGAAAACACACCAGATTCGTGCGCATATGCAGTCCATTGGGCATCCCGTGGTAGGGGACAGAAAATACGGCTCCGAACACTCTAACCGTATGTTCCGTGAGCAGTATGCGCTTTCCAATCAGTTTCTGCATGCACTGCGTATTGAATGGAAAGAGCCTGCGGGTGCGTTGGCATATCTGGCAGGCAAGGAAATGACAGCCCCTCTGCCGAAAACATTGCAGGAAATCTGTGACGGATTATTTGGAAAAAACATAACAGGAAATGATGAAAGATAAACACTAAAAGGTAAAAGGAGGAGGGCATAATGAAAGCCATTATTTTAGCGGCGGGCTATGCAACAAGATTATATCCATTGACAATCAATACGCCGAAGGCTTTGCTCCCCATTGGCAAAAAGCCAATTATTGATTATATTGTAGAACAGATTGATACCATTGCAGAAGTGGACGAACTGTATGTAGTAACAAACAGCCGCTTTGCGAAGCATTTTACCCAATGGGCAGAAGCTTCCCAAAGCAGACTGCCGATTACAGTACTGGATGACGGCACAACCGATGACTCCAACAAACGCGGGGCAATCGGCGATATTTCTTTTGTAATCGAAGAAATGCAGGTTGACGATGATCTGATGATCATTGCAGGTGACAACTTCTTTACATACTCTCTGCAGGATTATGTGGACTTTTTCCGTCAGAAGGATCGCGACTGTGTCTGTGTAAAGGTATGGGAGGATGAAAGCACACTGTCCCAGTTTGGGATCGCACTGCTGGATGAAAAGGGCATGGTTCTGGATATTGAAGAAAAACCTGCAAAGCCCAAATCCAACACAGCTGTATTTGCGGCATATCTGTACAAGAAAGAAACCGTTCCCATGTTTAAGGAATATCTGGATGCAGGCAATAAGCCTGATGCACCCGGTAATTTCCCTGCATGGCTGTATAAACAGAAAGAGGTTTATGCGTATACCTTCGAGGGAGAATGCTACGACATCGGTACGCCTGAAAGCTACCATGAGGTATGCGAACTGTACGACAATGCGACTACTGAAGCCGTTCAGAAATAAGGACGGCTTTTTTCCTATTATACGAAATAGATAAAAAGTGGGGAAAATAGGAAAATAAGGAAGGAGAAAGCGACGGCGCAGGGCTGTCGCTGTCGGTTTCTCTTTCCTGTGAGAATGTTTTAATTTGGAAAGGAGCGATTCAAATGGAATGGATTGAAGTATTTGTATCTGCATCCATGGAAGGTCTGGAGCCTGTGGCAGGTGTGCTGTATGAATGTGGTCTGACAGGTCTGATGATTCACGATGAAACAGATTTTCAGGAATTTCTGGAAAACCCCAACAGAGATTGGGACTATGTGGCAGATGAACTGGTGGAAGAAAAGGAACAGCTGGAAACAGGCATTACTTTCTTCGTGAGAGATAACCTGTATGGCAGAGAACAGCTTGCACAGATCAAGGGTGCACTGGCTGCAGCGAAAGAAGCCGAAAAGGAACTGGAACTGGGCACACTGGAACTGAGAATGAAAAACGTACAGGAAGAAGACTGGGCAAACAACTGGAAGAAGTATTTCAAACCCTTCCCCGTGGGCGAAAAAATCATGATTAAGCCCTCCTGGGAAGAACTGACAGAAGAAACAGATAAAATCGTTCTGAAAATCGACCCCGGTCATATTTTCGGTACTGGTACACATGAAACCACACAGCTTTGCATGGAGCTGATTGAAAAATATGTGAAAAAAGACGATATGGTTCTGGATATCGGCTGTGGCAGCGGTATTTTGTCCATCGCTTCTCTGCTGCTGGAAGCAAAAGAAGCAGATGCTGTGGACATCGATCCCAATGCAATCCAGATTGCATATGAAAACAGCGATATGAACGACATTGACAGAGCAAGATACCATGTCTGTGCAGGCAACATTCTGGAAGATCAGGAACTGCATAATAAATACAGCGGCAAGAAATATGATATGGTGGAAGCGAATATCGTTGCAGATATCATTATTGCGCTGACAAAACAGGTTCCCGATTATATCAAGGACGGTGGTATCTTCCTTTCCAGCGGTATCATTACAGAACGTAAGGAAGATGTGCTTGCGGCTCTGGAAGCGGGCAATTTCAAGGTAGAGGATATTCGTGAGAAAAAAGGCTGGGTAGCGATTGCGTCCAGATACAATGGGTGATTGTTATGCCGAAATTTTTTATCAATAAAAACGACATCAGCCGCGGACAGATTCAGCTGTTCGGGGAAGATGAAAAACATATCAAAACCGTTCTGCGTGCCAGAGAGGGCGAAGAAGTGATCCTCTGCGACGGCGAGGGGATGGATTATCGGTGCCGTATTGCATCTCTTGACAGAGGGGTTCTGCTGGATGTGCTGCGTAAGGAACCTTGTGAAACAGAACCCAGAACAAAGATCACGCTGTATCAGGGTCTGCCTAAGGCTGACAAAATGGAACTGATCATTCAGAAATGCGTGGAACTGGGAATTGAAAGAATTGTAGCCGTTTCCACAGAGCGTGCCATTGTAAAGCTGGATAAGAAAGAAAGCAAAAAACTGGAACGCTGGCAGAAGATTGCCGAAGCGGCGGCAAAGCAGAGCGGCAGAGGGATTATCCCCGAAGTATGTCAGCAGGTGCTGAAATTCAAGGAAGCTGTGGCAGAAGCGAAAGAACTGGATGGTGCCATCATTCCCTATGAAAGAGAACAGGAAAGAGGCATCCGTGAATTTGTGAAAGGCTTCGAGGGCGAAAGTGTCGGTATCTTCATTGGCCCCGAAGGCGGCTTTGCGGATGAAGAAATTGCACTTGCACAGGAAAACGGGATTCAGTCCGTGACACTGGGCAAACGTATCCTGCGTACCGAAACAGCGGGTATGACAACAACAGCAATTCTTTTGTATGAATTAGGATAAAAGGAAGGATAAACATGATTTATTTTGATAATGCGGCTACTACCAGAGCATTGCCTGCGGTAGCGGAAAAAATGAGCATGATGCTGTGCGAGCAGTACGGCAATCCTGCATCTGTCAGTGCTATGGGTCTGGCAGTAGAAAAAGAAATCAGAGCGGCGGCAGACATCATTGCCCGCGGTATCCACTGCAAAAACGAAGAAGTATTCTTTACAAGCGGCGGTACAGAAGGTGATAACTGGGCGATCTACGGCACAGCTGAGGGCTATAAAAGACAGGGGCAGCATTTCATCACAACAGAAATCGAACACCCTGCCGTTAAAAATCCCATGAAAAAACTGGAAGAACAGGGTTGCGAAGTGACATGGCTGAAAGTAGACAGAAAAGGTCATATCTCTCTGGAAGCACTGGAAGAAGCCATCCGTCCCGATACGGTTCTGGTAAGTATCATTCTGGTAAATAATGAAACAGGTACTGTACAGGATGCGGCGGCGATCGGTAAGCTGATCAAAGCGAAAAATCCTAACTGCCTGTTCCATGTGGATGCGGTACAGGCATTCGGCAAATATCCCATTGATGTGGAAAAAATGAAAATCGACCTGCTGACAATGAGCGGTCATAAAATCCATGGCCCGAAAGGCGTGGGTATGCTGTATATGAGAAAAGGACTGAAGGTAAAACCTCTGATGCTCGGCGGCGGTCAGCAGAAAGGTCATCGTCCCGGTACAGAAAACGCACCCGGCGCGGCGGCTCTGGGGGTTGCGTGTGACGAGGCATTCAAATCCATGAAGGACAGCATTGAACATATCCGTGAAGTAAAGAAAGTGCTGATGGATGGTATTCTGGCTATGCCCGATACACAGCTGAACGGCGATTCTCTGGAAGAAGCAAGCCCCTATGTGCTGAATGTGACATTCAAAGGTCTGAGAAGTGAAGTGCTGCTGCACGCACTGGAAAGCAAGGGTATTGTGGTTTCCGCAGGTTCTGCCTGTGACAGTAAGAAGAAAGTTGGCAGCCCTGTGCTGACAGCGATGGGTCTGCCGTTCAGTGAAATTGAAGGTGCGATTCGTTTCAGCTTCTGCAGATACAATACTGTAGAGGAAGCGCAGGAATGTCTGAAAGCACTGGAGGAACTGGTGCCTTTCTTTAGAAAATATAATAGATAAGGAGTACGACAATGGCTGAAAAGGTTTTGATTGTAAAGTATGGCGAAATCGCTATGCGCGGCAACAATAAATATATCTTCATCAACCGTCTGATTTCTGCGATCCGCAAAAATCTCGACCCCCACGGCAACTACTATGTTGTGCGTGATCCCGGTCGTCTGATCGTAGAAAACAGGGACGGCGAACTGGATTATGATTTCACAATCCCCAAACTGCAGACAATCTTCGGGCTGCTTGCAATCTGTCCCGGTGTGCGTCTGGAAAGCAATGAATTTGAAGTAATCTGCGAAGAAGCTCTGGCGCATATGCAGGAATTCTATGGTGACAGAGAAATCACATTCAAAGTAAATACAAGACGTGCAAACAAAGCATATCCCATGCCCTCTATGGAAATGAGCATGGAAGTAGGTGCATATCTTCTGGACAGAATGCCCAATCTGAAAGTAGATGTAAAGAAACCCGATGTAACACTGAATATCGAAATCAGAAACAGCGTATATATCCATTCCAAGAAAATTGATTGCCACGGCGGTCTGCCCTACGGCAGCAACGGCAAGGCAGTCAGCCTGCTTTCCGGCGGTATCGACAGCCCTGTTGCGACCTGGATGATGGCAAAACGCGGTGTGGAAGTGGAAGGCGTATATTTCCACAGCCCTCCGTATACAAGTGAATGGGCAAAAGAAAAGGTTATCGACCTTGCAAAGAGAATCGCAGACTTTACGGGCGAATTCCGTCTGTATGTGGTTCCCTTTACAGATCTGCAGCTGTATCTGTTGGATAACACAGCACATGACAGACTGACAATCCATCTGAAACGCTGCTTCATGCGTGCGGCAGAAATGATTGCGAATAAAGACGGCGCACTGGCACTGGTAACAGGCGAAAGCGTTGGTCAGGTAGCCAGCCAGACCATGCAGGGCATTCAGGTAATCAATGCCGTTTGCGAACTGCCCGTTCTGCGTCCTCTGGCAGGTATGGACAAAGCAGAAATCATCAAGCGTGCGGAAGAAATTGGCACATTTGATATTTCCATCCGTCCTTATGAAGACTGCTGTACGGTATTCGTGGCAAAACACCCTGTGACTAAGCCTCGTCTGAACTATATCGAAAAGGCAGAGCATAAGCTGACAGAACTGGACAGACTGTTGGAAGAAGCGGTGGCAAATGCAGAAATCATCGACCTGTAAGAAAATTTTATATTTTCTGCTGATGGGACTGCTTTTTAGCGGTTGTCAGAAAGAAGAATCCTTTCTGCCCGAAGCAGAAAATGACTATATTTTTACCGTGATAGGAGAAGAATAACATGACAATGGAAGAACAGACACCCTTGACAAAAAGAATCAATGAGCTTGCAAGAAAAGCAAAGGCTGAGGGTCTGACAGATGCGGAAAAGGAAGAACAGGCTGTTCTGCGTAAGGAATGGCTGCAGAAATTCCGTGCAAACTTCAGAGCACAGCTGGACAACATTGAATTTGTAGACGAACAGTGATTTTGGGGTTTCACCCCAAACCCCACAAGGGGAATGATTCCCCTTGACCCCCATTGGCAAAGAAACTGTGTTTCTTTGCATCTATCTGCAAATAATAGAAAATCCCCTGAATTGTATATTCAGGGGAAATTTTTTATCATTCATTCATCAGACCGCATTTTCTGAAAATGTGGAACAGCAGGCTCAGAAGCATCGCTACCAGAGCGGCAAGGGACATCCCTTTCAGCGCAATACTGCCAAGCTGGATGGAAATGCCGGACAGACCAACTACAAAAACAACAGAAGAAAGTGCTGTATTTGCGGCTTTGCTGTAATCTACTTTGGAATCTACCAGAATACGCAGACCGGAAGTACCGATCATACCGTAAAGCAGGAAAGAAATACCGCCAATAACTGCACCGGGAATGGTGTTGATCAGTGCTGTCAGTTTTCCGATAAAGGAACAGCACAGAGATAATACAGCCGCGCCGCCGATAACGTAAACGCTGTATACCTTTGTCATTGCCATAACGCCGATGTTTTCGCCGTATGTTGTGGTAGGTACGGAACCAATGCAGGCGGAAATCATACTGGAAAAGTTGTCCGCAAACAGAGAACGATGCAGACCGGGGTCTTTCAGTAGATCTCTGCCGATGATTTTCCCTGTAACGATCTGATGTCCGATATGCTCGGAAGTGATTACCAGCAGGGCGGGGAGCATGATTGCGATTGCTTGAGGGTGGAATTTCGGTGTAGAGAAGTTGGGCATAGCAAACCAGCTTGCTTCGCCTACAGGGGCGAAATCTACGATGCCAAGCACTGCCGCAGAAACATAACCGCAGATGACAGCAACCAGAATCGGGATAACGGAAAGGAATCCGCGGAACAGCACAGAACCGAATACCGCAATGCCAAGTGTTACTAAGAATACGATAACATTTGCTGTTTCGGGAGTACCGCTTGCGGGCAGCAGTCCTGCTGTGCTTGCGGCAGAACCTGCAAGCTCCAGACCGATCAGCGCAACAACAGGACCCATAGCCGCAGGGGGCAGCACAATATCAATCCAGTCAGAGCCGAATTTGTAAATAATGCCTGCAATGATACAACCCAACAGACCAACGACTGCAAAGCCGCCCAGTGCATAGGCATAGCCGAATTGCTCAATGATCAGCATACCGGGAGCCAGAAAAGCAAAGCTGGAACCCAGATACGCGGGTGCTTTTCCTTTGGTAATGAAGATGAACAGCAGTGTACCCAGACCGTTCATAAACAGAACAACGGCAGGGCTGATGCCGAATAGGAACGGAACCAGTACGGTTGCCCCGAACATGGCAAACATGTGCTGCATACTCAGCGGAATCCACTGTGACAGGGGAACGCGCTCTTCTACCTGTATGATTTTTTTTGTTTCCAAGTGTAAAACCCTCCTTTTTAAATCATAAAATACTATCTTTTTATAATGCCTTTGCAAGTATAGCATAAGAAGGAAAGACTGCAAAGGCAAAAGCGGAAAAAATGAAACGGAAATATATTGTATTTTATAAAAAACATAAAATCACGGGAACTTTTAGAAATATGGTGCGACTAATGTTATGTAAGCGCAGATGAGCAAAAATAAAAAGATTCAAATTTTTTGAAAAAATGGGAACTTTCAGAAAAGCATTACGACTAATCCTATGTAAATGCAGATGAGAAAAATAAAAAGTTCAGAAATTTTCAGAAAAACGGGAACTTTTTAAAAAGCACTGCGACTAAACAATATGTAACCGCAGGAAGCGGAAAATAAGAAAAAGAATAACCATTCAAAAAAGAATTTCAGGAGGAAATAGAAAATGAAAAAGAATCTGACAAGAGTAATGACACTGGGTATGGTAATGACAATGCTGGGCGCAACAGCAGCATTTGCAAATGAAACAGCTGAAACAACAGAAGCACCTATGCTGATCGCAGAAGACAACAGCCAGACAATCGAAGAGGTGATTGCAGAAGCGGAGGCAAGCATGTATCTGACACAGGAAGGCACAGTAGTATCTGTAGAAGCATCTGAAACAGAAGGCACATCTATCGTTACGATTGACAATGAACAGGGCGGTCTGCGTTTTGCAGTGGCTTCCAACACAATTATCGTGGACAGAGCAACAGGCGCTTATACAACAGCAGATCAGCTGACAGAAGGTATGGCGGTTTCCGTAGTATACGATATGAACAGCCCTATGGGCATGAGCATGCCTCCTTATCTGGGCAATGTAGCAGCAGTTGTTGCAAATGCAGATGCAGGTGCAGTAACAGTTGGCAAATTTGACGAAAATCTGACAGATATGAAAAACATGCTGGCTCTGAACATCGGTGAGGAAACATCTATCCAGAATATGCAGGGCTCCAGAATCAGACTGACAGCAGAAGATGTAAAAGGGAAAGATGCAATGGTATTCTATGATATGATGACAATGAGCCTGCCTGCACAGACAACACCTTCCTTTGTACTGATCCTGGGCGAACAGGCAGCTCCCGCAATCTCCGTTCCTCTGAGAGAAACAGCAGAAGCAAATGGCTTCACAGTAACATGGCAGGGCAAAGAAAAACCCATCCTGCTGGAAAAAGAGGGTGTTTCTATGGAACTGCTGCTGAACGACGCAACATTTAAACTGAACGGCGTAGAAGACGAAGCTGTTTTCGCAACAGAACTGAAAGACGGCGTAATGTTCGTTTCCAGCGAAATTTTTGAATAATTCGAATAAAATTTAAAATAAAAAGGTGTTCCTCGGAACACCTTTTTTGTTTGCCTTCGGCGAATAAATTGAAGTTCTTCGGCAAAAGCGAATGCTTTTGCTATATCGGGTCGAGGGGGTGACCCCCTCGTGGGGGTATTGGGGGCAACGCCCCCAA
>CALASU010000136.1 GCA_937888765.1 uncultured Clostridia bacterium
ATCCTATGGATCATTCTTTTTTCAGTTGTTCAACTTCATTTTACAATTAACGATAGAAATATTCCTTTAAAACTCTCACTTTTTGGCATCAGCGTATACGCTGATGCCCTATCAGGGTCCAGGGGAATGATTCCCCTGGCAGGGAGTTTGAGGGACAGAGTCCCTCAAAGTTTACGCTTGAAATCCGCTTCGCTCCAGTATTCCATGATCGCCCCTTCGATCCTGCCGTTTTCTACAGTCAGAATTCCAAAGCTTGGCATGGAGCCGCCTCTTGGCAGGGAAAGACTGCCGGGATTAAAGAGCATTACTCTGCCCCCGTCATCGCATACAGGCATATGCGTATGCCCGAACACAACCACATCCGCCCCCTGCTCCTCCGCCCAGTAGGCAATAGAATCAGGATTCCAGTGCACTCTCTGCTTATGCCCGTGTGTCAGCAGAAATGCTTTTCCACCCGCACGCACCATCTTCGTGGAAGGGGTATCTATTAAGTAATCATTGTTGCCCTTCACATAATGAAACGGCAGATTCGGAAATTCTTTCTGTAATTCCAGTGCATCTGCATCATGGTCGCCCAGATGAAATACCAGATCCATTTTCCCGCCGATGCGTTTCAGCACGTTTCTGGCATTGTCCAGATAAGAATGGGTATCGCTGAGAACCAGTATCTTCATGACAGCTCACAGCTCCTTTTTCAAAAGTTCTTTCATTTTGCCCAGTGCTTTGCCTCTGTGGCTAATTGCATTCTTTTCTTCCGCGGAAAGCTCTGCCATATACTTTCCTTTTTCAGATACAAAGAAAATGGGATCATAGCCAAACCCGTTTTCGCCCTTTGCCTCATAGCCGATGATACCTTCAACTGTATCATAGCTTACCAGTCTTCTGCCGTCGGGGAATGCCGCCGCAATACAGCTTACAAAACGTGCTGTTCTCTTTTCCTCGGGTACACCATCGAGCTTTTCCAGAATCGCTTTGAAGCGTTCGGGATAAGGGGTATCTTCGCCCATAAAACGAGCAGAATACACACCGGGGGCTTTGTCCATGTAGTCGATTTCCAGACCGGAGTCGTCGGAAAGTGTGATTTTCCCGCAGGCTTCCATGATCTGCACTGCTTTTTTCATAGCATTTTCTTCAAAGGTTGTGCCGTCTTCCACTACGTCAATGGTAATTCCCGCATCTTCCATGGAAATCACATTGACATCCATATCTGCAAGAATGGCATTGATTTCTCTGATTTTCCCTTTATTTTTTGTTGCAAAAATGATTGTTTCCATATGTTCCTCCTCAGTGCAGTTCCAGTCCGCCCAGTGCTTCCTTCTGGATTTCCTTCAGTTCGCCTGCCGCTTTTCTGCCCAGTGCCAGCAGCTCCAGCAGCTGTTCCTGTGTAAATGTACCATGCTCGCCTGTACCCTGTACCTCTACAAAATTACCTTCATCTGTCATAATGATATTCATATCCACTTCTGCAGCAGAATCTTCTTCATAGCAAAGGTCAGCCATTGCTTCGCCGTCTACCACACCTACGCTGACAGCGGAAATATATCTGTGCAGGGGCATTTTTTCGATTAGCCCTTCTTCTAACAGCTTCTGACAAGCCAGTGCCAGTGCCACAAAGCCGCCTGTGATAGAGGCTGTTCTTGTGCCGCCGTCCGCCTGAATGACATCGCAGTCCACAGTGATGCTTCTTTCACCCAGTTCTTCCATGTTGACAGCCGCACGCAGTCCTCTGCCGATCAATCTCTGAATTTCTGTAGAACGCTGATTCAGTTTCAGTTTATTGATATCTCTTTTATTTCTGGTTGCTGTTGCTCTGGGAAGCATTGCATATTCTGCTGTTACCCAGCCTTCGCCGCTGCCTTTTTTGAAAGGAGGCACGCTTTCTTCTACAGAAGCATTGCACAGCACCTTTGTATTCCCGCACTCAATCAATACAGACCCCTCTGCATACTTTGTAAAATCACGAATGATTTTTACAGGACGCAGTTCGTCTTTTTTTCTTCCGTCAAAACGCAGTTTTTCCATTTTGATTCCTCCTGTTCTTTTTTTCCTATCGTATAGTATAACACAGAATTGCTGCTGCAAAAACGATTTTTCCATATAATACAAAACAGAGCAGACTTCCTGTTCAAACAGCAGTCCGCTCTGTTTTGCTTTTATTTATAATATGTTACAAAAGATTCATTGCCGACTCGATGGCTTCTGCAATCGCCAC
>CALASU010000137.1 GCA_937888765.1 uncultured Clostridia bacterium
TGAGGCACACCATCGGCTTCCTCCGGGGTTACCTTCGCTGTACCAATATCCATATAACGATATACCTGCATGGAGTCTGCAGAAATAATCTCACCGCCGATCTCCTTCGCCAATTTGATGGAAAATCCTGTTTTTCCGCAGGCGGTGGGCCCGCCAATGATAATCAGGGGTCTTTTCATAAACCTCACCTTTTTCATTTAATTCTGCACACGTTTGAATAATTTTTCTATTTCATATTGTGTCAGTGCCACAATCGTTGGTCTGCCGTGGGGACAGGTAAAGGGATGCTCCAGTTTCAGAAGCTGATGAATCAAGGCTTCCGCTTCTTTCACACTCAATACATCATTTCCCTTAACTGCCGCCTTGCAGGCCATGGTTGCCACTTCCAGAAGCTTGGTATCATACACATTGCGGATGCGTTCTTCTGCCAGTCTGTCCAGAATCTCCGTAAAGAATCCGATCCCTGTCGGATTTTTCAGAAGATACGGCGTGGAACGCAGGGCATATGTGCCTGCAAATTCTTCCAGTTCAAAGCCAAAGCTTTCCAGAAGCTCCCTGTTTTCTTTCAGTGTTTCCAGTTCCAGTGGGCTAAGGTTCAGCATCAGCGGCTCAAGCATACGCTGTGAGAATACACGCTCCGCTTGAAAACGATTCATCAGTTCTTCGTACAGCACACGCTCATGTGCGGCATGCTGGTCGATCAGATACAGTGCTTCGCCCTGTTCTACCATCCAATAGGTACGGAATACCTGCCCAATAATCGTATAGTCATGGAAAAACGGCTGTTTTTCTGTTTCTGCCGGCTTTGTGTCTGCCGCTTCTTCTTTTATAAGAGCGTCTTTCGGAATCGCTTTCGAGGCTTCCGCCTGCACTTCAGGCAAAACAACCTGTTCCTGCTGTTGATAAGATACTGCTTCCTGTATCACACGATTTTCACTCGGTTTGCGTTTCAGCAATTCGTCAATACTTCTGCCGCCGCCCGCAGGGGGTGTATTTGCAGAAAATATAGGTTTCTTCGGCTGTGTGTATGTCGGCTTTTCTTTTTTTGCTGTGCTTTCCGCAGAGATTTCATATACAAAATCATCGGATTTTGCTGTATTTTCCTGCTTCGGTGCTTCTTCTTTTTTCACTTCTGCCGCTTCCGCCTCTGGCTGTTCTTTTTCCTCTGCTTTCTGAGGAGCAAACATCGTCTGCTGTTCGGCTTCGGGCTGTTTCTCCTTCGGCTTCTTCTCGATTGCCGCCTGCGGGATCAGCACTTCCTTCTGTAATGCCGTCGAAACTGCCGTATAGAAAAAATCATAGACTTCATCATCATTTTTAAAACGGACTTCCAGCTTTGCAGGATGCACATTCACATCCACCTGCGCAGGCTCTACTTCCAGATTCAGCACGAAAAGCGGAAATTTTCCAATCGTCAGCTTTGTTTTATAGGCTTCCTCTACTGCCGCAGATACCACACTGTTTTTGATGAATCTGCCATTGATAAACAGATTTTCATAATTGCGGTTGGCTCTGCAAAGCTCAGGTCTGCCGATCAGCCCGCTGACAGCATATTCGCCCCTTTTATAGGAAATGGGGAGCATCTGTTTTGCCGCTTCCTTGCCATATACATAGAAGACGGCTGTTTTCGGGTCATTGTTCCCCGCAGTATACAGAATGGTCGTACCATTATTGATATACTGCATGGAAACCTCGGGATGTCCCAACGCCAGCTTATTCACTAAATCCGACACATAGCCGCTTTCGGTCGCGGGCTTTTTCAGGAACTTTCTGCGGGCAGGTACATTGTAAAACAGATTTTTCACGGTAATGGAAGTACCCTCTTTGCACGCCGCATCCTCCAGCACTTCGATTTCCCCCGCACTGATACAGATACGGGTTCCTGTTGCTTCATCCTTTGTTTTTGTCAGAAGCTCCACCTGTGCCACTGCCGCAATACTCGCCAATGCTTCCCCACGGAAGCCCAGTGTAAAAATATGCTCCAGATCTTCAATCTGGCTCAGCTTGCTTGTAGCATGACGCAGAAAGGCACTTTTCACCTGTTCCTTAGGAATCCCGCAGCCGTTATCCGTCACACGGATATAGGAAATGCCGCCGTCCCTGATTTCTACCGTTACGACAGAAGCACCTGCGTCAATGGCATTTTCCGCCAGTTCTTTTACAACAGACTTTGGAGATTCCACAACCTCGCCCGCCGCAATTTTATTGATGG
>CALASU010000138.1 GCA_937888765.1 uncultured Clostridia bacterium
ATTTCATTTCTTATAGAGTAAAAACCCTCCGGGGGATCGCACTGCGGCGGCAGGGGAATTAGTCGCAAGAGACACCGCCGCAGGCGGGACAAGCCCGTCAAGCGGGCTTCTTTTTTTATAATATTTTTTCTATGAGAGAGGAATAAAACAGGCATTGAGTTCCATACTGGAAGTATGGTATACTGATGCAAACAAGGTATCTTTTGGAAGGAGGGAGAAGGATGGAGCTGATTGAAGATCTGTTTGTGTCGGAAAATGTGACAGATCTGGAAACCGTGGTTTACAGTCTGCGGCGCAATATTCCTGTTTTACGGCTGTACTGTATTGTGCTGTTTGAGGACAGGAACCGTCTGGAAATTCTATCTTCCCGTGAATTGTTTCAGAAACGCTATACAAACCGTCCTGCTAAGATTGCGGGGATTGCAATGGGCAAGCGGGGAGCGTTTGATCTGCTCTGCTTTATGGCGGAGGAAGCCATAAAAGAGGGAAGAAATCCCGCTGATCCGAAGGAACTGATTTTATAGAGGTGAAAAAATGAAATACCTGTATCATGGAATGGGGCTGGCGGCGGCGTTCTGTCTGCTGTTTGTGGTACTGATTACATCGGTAGAAGCGGTGGTATATTGGAATACGGGGTATTTTGAGAAACAATATCAGAAATATGATGTGCTGAAGCAGGTACATATGGAAATGGATGATCTGCTGTATGTGACGGATGAAATGATGGACTATCTTAAGGGAAAGCGGGAAGATTTAAACGTTCTGACCGTGGTTGACGGAAAAGAACGCCCTTTTTTCAATGAAAAGGAAATCCGTCATATGGTGGATGTGCAGGGGCTGTTTCTGGGAGCAATCAAAGGGCGAAGAGCGGCTTCTGTGTTGTTGCTGCTGCTTGGCGGTCTGCTGCTGTGGAAGAAACAGGCGGTCGTGCTGTGGCGGATGCTGCAGTGGGGCATCGGACTGTTCTTTGGCGGCATGGCGGGGCTGGCTTTGCTGATCTCTACGGATTTCACAAAGTATTTTACCTGTTTCCATCTGATTTTTTTTGACAATGATGACTGGATTTTGAATCCGAAAACAGATTTATTGATTAACATTGTACCCGAAGGCTTTTTTCGGGATACTGCCTTTCTGATTGCAGGGCTTTTTCTGACGGTATCGGCTGTGATCTGGCTGGCGGCGGGTGTTCTGCGGAAAAAGGCAAAGAAATAGAGGAAGAAAACATGAATGGTATATGGATTTTACTGGGGATTTTAAAATGGATCGGCATTGTGCTGCTGGGTCTGCTCCTGCTGCTGTTTGTGATACTTGGCGTGGTGATGCTCTCGCCGATACGGTATCGGCTAAGCGGGCAGAAGGATGCTGAAATCAGCGGTGCTTTTGATGTGTCCTATTTATTTGGGGCAGTCAGAGCCAATGGCAGTTATACCCCTGAGCAGTCTTTGCAGATGAAAGTCAAAGTCCTCTGGTTTACACTGCTTGGCGGAGAGCCAAAGGAAGAAAAAGAGAAAAAATCGAAAAATACATAGCCGGAAGAAACGGACTGATAACCGAAAACGTGCCCGAATTGCTTGAAATAGTACGCAATGGGCACGAATATCTGCCCAGACCCGAGGCGGAGGAGAGCCCTGATTTCAAGCAGATAATCCCCTATGTGATTCTTCGTCAGGGCGACAAGGTGTTTGTCACTCGCAGGCTCAATAAGGGCGGTGAGGCGAGGCTTCACGGTAAGATATCGATTGGCATCGGCGGACATATTAACCCTGTTGACGAGCAGGGCGATATGCTCATGAAGGGCCTGTGGAGAGAGATTCACGAGGAGGTCGAGCTTGATAAGCACGGTGAGCTTGTTTCCTGCGGTTTTATTAACGACGACTCAAACAGCGTCGGCAGCGTTCACCTCGGTGCATGCTTTACGCTGAAGGTCGAGGGCAATGTTTCTGTAAAGGAAACCGAGAAGCTGGAAGGGCTTTGGATGACTCTGCCTGAATTG
>CALASU010000139.1 GCA_937888765.1 uncultured Clostridia bacterium
CTGAAAAAGATCGTCACTCATTTAATACTATTGCAACTTGCTATTGCAATTTTCCATTTCTTTTCTTCCTTTATCAGATGAATAATTTCCCACATGTGATCATTCGCCTTGGTATCCTTTACAGGGATTTCTCCCCACTCATAAAAAGAACCTTCTATAGTAGTTTCACTCTTGTTGGATTCTGCCCATTTACCTGTCTTCGTAATGTACTCACGATTCTGCCACGCAGAACCTAATTCTTTTTCAATATGTGCGGTTGGGAACTTATTTTTCAATGTCGAAAATCTCAATGCCGACTTACGTTTTAAATAGATGTGAATATGCTCTGTACCTGTTTCTGCACGTTCCCTTGCCATACAAAAATATTCCGGATTCAATAACTGTAAAGCCTCTATCAACTTCTCCTGTGACCATCCATGATCTTCTGGATTATTGATCGTTAACTGCCAATCCTTCGCCTGTATATCTTTCGCCTGTTTTTCCACAGCCATACGAACCATCTCCTCTGCGATATGCGATACGCCCACCATAAGGTAATACTAGGTGGGCGCATCCATTTTTACTCCTGTCGAACGGAGTACAGCCCCTCTCCTGAAAGGGAGACCGCACTCCGTTCGATTGATAAACTTAATCCACTACAATTTCCAATGCGGGACGAATATCCTTCGCACGAGCCCCTATCTGAGGCTTGCCGTCCATATAATAGATGTACAGCTCCAACCCGTCAAACTCAACGGGCACAAAGTTTTCAGGAACGTCCATCCGACGCTCGCCCTCGATTTTAACGCCAATTTTATCCAGACCTTTGTCAGGCAAAACGATCATATAACGATACCCGCAAATTTCATCTGTCCGTTTGTTATTCTTATATACATTAACAGGATAAATATTGGTCAGCCAGTATTTTGTCCCTAATGTTGCATTGATATCTATTTTCAAGTTTTTGATATCCATAAAATCACCAATTCCTTTCTACTTCTACTATTTCTAAATCTATATAATTTGTGATTTCAAAAACTCCTTTCCGAATCCACCTTGGCCAACAGTGGATTACAACTAAACCAAGCTTGTAACTACATTATAGCACCTTTATTTAAATGCTTGCCTTGGAAAATTCCCCTGTTCAGGGGGTAAATTCCCCCTATTTATTTCAGATTTTTCCAAATAAAAAAGCCCCCGAAGGGACTTTTGATATGTACCCAGTTTTCTGGACACATAGATATTAACTCAGGCACACATGGATGCTTCCCTATATTTTACAGGAGGCATCCATTTTGTTTTTGCCCGAATCCGTTCATTATTGTAATAATTGATGTATTCATCAATTGCTATAGAAAATGCTTCAAATGAATCATAATCATTTTCATAACCATAGTACAGTTCATTTTTCAACCTTCCAAAAAATGTTTCCATGATACAGTTATCATAACAATTTCCTTTTCGAGACATAGATTGAATAATGTTGTGTTCTTTCAATTTGTTTCTAAAATATTCATGCTGGTATTGCCAACCTTGATCTGAATGGAAGATCAATCCATCGACAGCAGGAAATTTTTCAAAGGCATTATCAAGCATACGCTGAATCTGTTCTAAATTTGGATGTAACGCCAGATCATATGCAATAATCTCATTTGTATTCATATCTAAAATCGGAGATATATAGCATTTACCCCATGAAAATTTGAATTGAGATACATCTGTAGTCCATTTCTGCAATGGTGCAGTTGTACTAAAATCACGATTGATAATGTTATCTGCAATTTTTCCCACTTCACCTTTGTAGGAATGATATTTTTCTTTTGGACGCTTTCCAAACAGACCCATACTGTGCATGAGCCTCTGAACACGTTTATGATTTACATTATGACCACGATTCACTAGTTCCTGATGAACTCGTCTGACACCATATCTGCGTTTGTGATGTTCAAAGATTTCTTTAATTTCAGCCATTAACTCTTTGTTCCTTAAAGCTATAGCATCTACTTTACTAAGTTCGTAGTAATATGTTGATTTAGATAGTCCCATAGCTTTTAACAAATATTTTAATTGGAATCCCTGATTACGGAGTTCTTTGATGATTGCTGCTTTTTCGCCTTGAGTTGCGCAGCTTCCTTTTCGTGCCTCAAGGCGATCCGTTTTTTTATGACTTCAATCTCCGCTTTCATATATTCATTTTCAGCACGAAGGCGAATCAATTCTTCGCGTTCAGATTCAGTAATTGGTTCTGGGGTTACTTTCTTTTTCATGGATGACTCCTTACTCGGTCGACCTTTCTTTTGTCCTACTAACCCATTATAACCCTGATTTTTATATTTTTGAACCCATTGATACAGCAATCCAGGACCTATGCCTGCTTTTAACGCAACCTCTCTTCGAGGAGATCCAGCAATAACTTTTGCAACTAATTCATATTTTTCTTCTGGAGTCCAGCTCTTATTAAAACTTTTGTGTTTTAATATATCAGAACCGCAGCTTTCTTCCATTTTTGCCCAATCACGTATGTTGTGACGAAAATTTTCCTGAGTAATACCTTCTGGTGTTTCAGGATAAATTCCTTTTCGATATAATTCCACACATTCAAGTTTATACTCATATGAGTAACGCATAAAAGTAACCCCCTTTACTGGGTGTCCAGTAAAGGGGGTACATATCATCTCCGATCAAGGCATATTTTTCAAAACATTATTTTTTTGTCTGCATGATTTCGATTACTGTCATATCTACGCCGTCCAGTGCATCGTGGGACAGTTTTGCCAGATTCTTCGCTGTATCTTCTGCCAGTGTGCTGTTGATACCGTCTGTTACGGGAATGATGCTGCCGTCCATTGCGTACATAGCCGCATAAACCGCTTCGCCTGCACAAGCCGCAACTTTTACAGCACAGCCACCCTTTGCACCGTCACAGAACATACCTGCAACAGAGCCCATTACATTCTGCATAGCACCGTCGATCTGTTCAAATGTACCGCCCAGCATATATGCCATACCTGCCGCAGAGCCTGTACCTGCTACCATCGCACCGCAAACAGGGGACAGTCTGCCAACGTGTTTTTTCATGTACATGATCATCAGCATTGCCATGAATTCCGCACGCAGCAGTTTTTCTTCGGGAATGTTCATTCTTTCTGCAAATACAGCCATAGGCAGTGTTGTGGAGATACCCTGGTTACCGCTGCCGCAGAATGTCATAACAGAGCCGCTGCCACCATACATACGGAAGTCAGCCGCCGCAGAAGGAATACTTCTTACTGCATTCACAACATCATTGCCCAGCCAGCCTTTGTTTACCAGATTCTGAATTGCAGGGCCTACGCCGAAAGCATATTTCTTTTCCATACCGATTTTTGCGATTTCCATATTCATGTTGATCGCTTCTCTGATGAACTGCAGATCGGCTACATTCACTTCATTTGCCCATTCATAGAATTCTCTGAATGTGTGTTTTGTTACATCAAATGCAGGTTCTTCCTGTTCTTCGCCGCCTGTAACGAATTCTGTTGTATATTTATCAAACAGTACTTTGCCGTCTTTTTCAAAGAATACCATGTTGTCATGGGAATCAATTGTAATGGTATGTACAGTTTCTTCACCATTTGTTGCTGTACATTCAATATAGAACTGGCTGCTCTTCAGTACCTTTACGGATACCATACCGGATTTTACCATTTCCTGTGCCTTTGTAACGTGTTCAGGTTTAATATCTGCACAGATTTCCATTGTATTGCCAACCTTGCTCAGCAGACAGCCCAGTACACAAGCCAGTTCGATACCACAAGTGCCTGTGTTGGGGATTTGCACGCTGTATGCGTTTTTGAAGATATTGGAGCTGATAATCATATTCAGCTTTGTTGCGGGTTTTGTCAGTCTTTCGCATGTTCTGGAAACTGCCAGAGCGATCGCAACGGGTTCTGTACAGCCCATGCTGGGTTTCATTTCAGCTTTGATTGCATTTAATACGATATTCATATCCATATAATTTTCCTCCTATAGTGTAATACGGTTTATTTACTAAAAAATTTCCAACTGTATCTATATAGAGCAATTTCCGTGCCAAACAAAAAACAGCCGTTTTTCGACTGTTTTTTTGTTTTTATATTCTCATTTTTGAGAATATCTGTTTTTCTATTTTTTCATCATCTTCCTTTGCACAAAAACAAATACTTTCATCTGTCCATGTAAAAGCGATATTTTCATTCTTTTTTCGTCAAAGGAAACGGATTTCTTGTTTTCTCACATATGAGAAACATTCTCAATATTGAGAATGTTATAACAGATCATATTTCTGTAATTTACGATATAATGTCGCTCTGCTAATCTTCAATGCGGCTGCGAGTTCATTCTTTTCTGCCAGTGTTGCATTTTTGTGGATCATACTCCCCAATACCCGTTTTTCATGTTCTTCCATGATCTTCTCCAAAGACCAGTCTGTATATCCCTGATCGGAACTGAGCATAATATGGCTTGGTAGGTCGGTCAGCTGTATCTTTCCGCTGTCAACGATATTCGCCAGATATTCAATGATATTTTTCATTTCCCGCACATTTCCCGGCCAATCATACCCCATCAGCGTCTGTAACGCTTCCTGCGATACGCCAGTCATATTTTTACCCAGCTTCTGATTATAATAGGCAATATAATAATCAATCAGTGCAGGAATATCCTCTTTTCGTTTCCGCAGAGGCGGCAGCTTGATGGGAATGATATTCAGACGATAATACAGATCCTCTCGGAATGTGCCTTCTTCTACCATCTGCTCAATATTTTTATTCGTTGCACAGATCACACGAATATCAATGGGAATCGGCTTTGTGCCGCCAATCCGCTCCACCTTGCTCTCCTGAAGTACTCTCAGCAGCTTTGTCTGTACGTGCAGCGGCATATCCCCGATTTCATCCAGAAAAATCGTACTGCCGTCTGCCAGTTCAAATTTCCCGATCGAGCCATGTTTCTTTGCCCCCGTGAACGCCCCTTCTTCATAGCCAAACAGTTCACTTTCCACCAGATTTTCCGGAATTGCCGCACAGTTAATGGAGATCATCAGCTTATCTCGTCTGTCACTGAGTGCATGGATCATTTTTGCCATAATCTCTTTCCCTGTTCCGCTTTCCCCTCTCAGAAATACGGTAGAATCCGATTTTGCCACCTTCTGCCCGATGCGGATGGCTTCCTGCATCTTAGGACTCTGTCCCACAAAAGACCAGCTTTTTTCCGCATCATGGATCACTTTTAACTGCTGTTCCAGTCTGTCCTTCGCTTCATCGGTATACAGCTTGCTTTCCAACAGAATACTCATATAGTGCAGAAAATCCTCCAGTGTACTTTTCTGGGCAATCAGATTTTCCCGTTCTTTTTCCCGAAATGCAATGATCGAAATGACACCAACCACAGTACCATCCTGAAAAATAGGATATGCCAGATTGGCAAGCTCCTTGCAGTAATTCCGTTTTTCACAGCCAATACAGTTTTTATCCCTTGTTACATCCGTAATGATACCGCTTTTACCAGACTTTAAAATTTTATCAAAAAAATTCCCGTGGGAAACCGTATTCCCGATTTCCTCCGCATAGCTGCCTGTACCTGCCACACGGATCAGTTCATTGTCCACGACCGTAACATCTGCCCCTAGAATAGAAGCAATCGCCTGTACATATGCCTGTATAAACGACTGTATTTTCATCAACGCTGTCATGTATGCCACCTCTTTCTCAAAAATAAGAATATCATATATCTATCTTTTGAGCAAATAAAAAAAGCCTTAGATGCTTTCACATCTAAGGCTAAGGGTTGATTATCTTACATCATCTTCTACCAGAACTTCATCGTGGTAATTTTTTTCTTTTCTGTGTTCATTCAGAACAACCTGTGCAATGTTCATAGCGTGGTCGGATACACGTTCCAGATTGCCCAGCAGGTCAATGAAACGGATACCTGCGTTCACGCTACATTCTGCATTTGCCAGACGAGTGATGTGACCTGCACGCAGTGCTTTTTCCATCTTGTCAACTTCATCTTCCAGGAAAGCTGTTTTCACTGCATAGCTTACTTCGTCCAGTTCCAGAGCTTTGATCGCGTTTTCGTAGGAAGCCAGTGTTTTCTTGGACATTTCATCCAGTTCTGTCAGAGCCATTTCAGAGAAAACGATACCTTCTGTTCTCATTGCATCAGCCAGTTCTACTACGTTATCCGCATGGTCGCCGATACGTTCCATATCACTGATTGTATTCAGCAGGCTTGTAACCATTTCGTTATCTTTGTCATTCAGATGGTGCATACACAGTTCTACCAGATATTCGGAAACGCTGTCGCACACCTTGTTGATAACCTGTTCTTTCTGTTTTACCGCAGCGATCTTGTCTTCGTCGTGGTTTTTCAGTGTTTCGATTGCCAGAGTCAGGTTTTCTTTTGCCATACGGCCCAGTCTGATTGTTTCCAGTTTCGCACCTTCTACCGCTACGGAAGGAGTGGACATCATACGTTTGTCCAGATGTACCAGCTGTGTTTCGTCTTCTGTAACGATTTCTGTGATACCATTGATCTTCATAGCCAGTTTAATGATGATGCCGCTCAGAGGAATCAGGATAACTGTTGTACCAATGTTAAACGCTGTATGAATTGCAGAAATCTGTGTCATTGTAATGATGCCCTGACCCATAGCAGGATCTGCATTTGCAAATACGATCATCGCAATCGCACTGAACAGGATGGTACCTGTAATATTAAACAGCAGGTGCATTGTACCTACACACTTCGCATTTTTGCTTGCACCAACGGAAGACAGAATCGCTGTTACGCAAGTACCGATATTCTGACCCATGATAATAAATACTGCCGCATTTGTGGGAACCAGACCCGCACTTGCCAGAGACAGCAGAATACCCTGAGAAGCAGAGGAACTCTGGATGATCGCTGTTACACCCGCACCGGCAAGGATACCCATGAAAGGATTTGCACCCATAGAGATAAATGCTGTTTTAAATACTTCAGATTCTCTCAGAGGTTTTACCGCATCAGACATTGTGTTCATACCGATAAACAGAATACCGAAACCAATAACGATTGCCGCAATGTCTTTGCTTTTCTGTTTTTTACCAACCAGAGTAATGATTACACCGACCATAACTGCAATTGGAGCCAGTGTGGAGGGGCTGAACATTTTTGCCCATTCGCCCGCAGATACCAGCCAGCCTGTGATCGTTGTACCAATATTGGCACCCATGATTACGCTGATCGCCTGAGACAGATTCATCAAACCTGCGTTTACGAAACCAACAACCATGACTGTTGTTGCAGAGGAGCTCTGGATAATCGCTGTTACCAGTGCACCCAGTGCAATACCCATCAGCTTGTTCTGTGTCAGTACTTCCAGAATTTTCTTCATTTTAGAGCCGGCAGCATTCTGCAGACCATCTGCCATGATATTCATACCATAAATGAACATCGCCAGCCCCCCGATAAAGGGGATAATAATAGAACTCATTTTTTTCCTCCCGTATATTCACTTTTTTCTGTTAAAACGGTTTAAAATTGATGTAAAATCTTTTTTAACCGTATTGATAATACCATAAAGAAAAACCCGAATCAATCAAAATTCGACTGAAAAAGGCAAATTCAACCGAATTCACAGAAATCTTAATTTTTTCTTAAGTCCTCTTGGCATTCCGCACGAGTTTTGTTAAATGTTTGTAAAGTCAAGGATACCTTTTATTGCATTTTTTTCTACCTATTTAAAACCATTTATTCCTCAAATTCCTTTATTAAAAGCACTTTCAAAAACTTTTCAAAACTATAAGTATTTTACCATAACTACGCACAACTTGTTCATCGGTGGCAAATCGGTGGCAATGCCACCCACCAATAAGGCGGTATAGGTATAATCCAGCATCACACAAAAACAGTAAATATTCAGGAGGTAATAACATGAGTAAAATTGACGGTTTATACCACTGCTACAAGGCGGAACGTGAAAAAGAACTTCGTGACTACTTAACAGGAGGAGATACCTTGAAAGAATTCGAGGAATTTTTAAAAACAAAATTGAACGCAGATGATTACTTCACGACTCAGGAAATGTTGACCAAGTTAATGGCTGAAACTGAGAAAAAGGGCTTCACCGCAGGATGCAAATATACATCCGGCTTGGCTAAGGAGCTTTTCACAGAATAAGAACTAAGATCTATCTGACAGATCAATAAAACGGCATAAAGAAAAATAACACAAATGCTGACCGTCCAAAGTAAGTCATTTGTGTTATCCCAGGGGAAGAATTCTCAAGAAAATTTCGACAAAACTTGAGAAAATCTTCAGCTATATTCATTATAGCCTAGATTTTCTCTCCGTGCAAGACAGGAGGTATAATTTATGGATAAAAATTTCGACAAAACCGCAAACACAACTAATACATATCATGCTGACGTAAACTGGAGGGGCTTTGGCACGATCCCTAAAGACCCTATGATCGACAACCGTCTGACCGATACCGCCAAAACGATCTATAGCTATTTCTGTGCGTATGGCGGTGATAAGAAAATCGCTTTTCCTTCCAGAGATAGAATCCTGAGAGAGCTGAACATGTCCAAAACAAAGTTTTATAGCCACTTCTCTCTGCTGAAAAAATACGGCTATATCAAATGTCATCAGGAACACCGCTACGGAAAATACGCGCACAATACATATGTCCTGGTGCAGATCGTCCCTGTTTCCGCAGAAGAATATGAGGAATATACAGCAGTAGGAAAGGTTCAGGAAATCAAAAAAGATTCCCCCATGCCTCAGGAAGAATTTGCACCTTCTGCCAGCACATCCGCTTCCTTTGAAGCTCCGGAAGCATCCCATGAAGATTGGGAGGCTTATTTCGCATACGCTGAATTATATGCTGACGAACTCATTCAGAACGAGGATTCTTTTGTTTCCTTCGATGAACAGACAGAGGCTTCCGCATCCGTGGGGCAATCAGGAACCCACGCCCCTTCTGATCCTGCATCTTTTTTTCCCCCTCAGTGTCCCAATTCTGAAAACCAGTGTCCTACTACACAGGAATCACAGTGTCCTAGCAGAAAAGACACTAATATTAACATGGGTTATAATAATCATACTCTTTATAGTAAGTATAGTCCTTGTCAGTCTATGTCTATGACAGAACAGACAAAGAAATCTGAACCATTTACTGTTGATATTGTGGATAGTTATGTGGATACAATCAAAAAGAATATTGATTACGATAGCTTCTATGGTATTGATCTCGAAACATGGCAATCTGTCAAAACCGCTGATGTATCTCTGATCGATGAGTTCATTGGCATTATTGTCGATACAATCATCACTGCATCCCCCACCGTTAAAATCAATGGAGAGGACAAGCCCAGAGAGCTTGTGAAGCATGAATTGCTCAAACTGAATTATCAGAACATTGCTTTCGCTCTGGAACAGTATAAATCCGTAACAACCCGTATCCGCAATAAACGGGCTTATTTGCTGACCCTTCTTTACAACTCTCGATTCGAAACAGAAGCGGCTGCAGTCAATCAGTATGCATCAGAACCTGCATTTATCTCCCCTTTCGCCGGAAATTATTGCTGATATGGGCGTGGTCTGCTATTTTTGCAATCCCAATCTAAAAGAAAAACACCGAGGGACCAGTCTCGGTGTCTTTGCGGGATGACAGAAGCACGATGGGAAAATGGTACTTTGTCAAACTTATTGCATATTTATTTTACCACCGTTTTTCCCATTGGACAATAAGAAAGAGGGCAGTTTTCTGCCCCTATGTATTACGCCATCAATTCCTTTATCAATTCAGGCAGAACCCTGCAGCCTTTGAAAAATGCATCTTCCTGAATCTGTGCAAAGGCATCATTGAGCAGCTCCTCTGCCTCCAGATAATCTGTTTCCGATAACCTCTGCTTCAGAAAGCAGAATACTTTGTCCGGCATTTCCGCATGCGCCTGCGATTCTGCAAAACAGGATTTACATAAAGCTAAATAATTCATACGTCCTTCCTCTTTCTTTGGTTGGCATGAAATTCCAAAACAAAAAATGTGCATCTTTTGCAACTATGTGCATCTTTAGCAACATAATAAAACGGGAAGTATGTTAGTGTCAAGAGTAACAGTGAAAATTGTCGAAAGGAGTGTATCCGATTGAAAATTTATGAATATGACGGTAAGAAAAATATCTGCGGCGAACGCCTGCAGCAGATCAGACGGGAAAAGAAGATTTCCCAGGAAAACCTCTCCCAGATGCTCCAGCTGGAAGGCGTGATCATCGACCGCTTCTCTATCTCCCGCATCGAATCCGGTACCCGCTTCGTTGCCGATTACGAATTATATACTCTGGCAAAGGTCCTTGAAGTTCCTCTGGAAGATTTTTTTGCAAAAAAATAAAGGGGCGGTTTCCCGCCCCAAAAAATTCATTTCATACAACCTTCTTCTCTGCAAACCTCATAAACCTTTTCCAGAAGTCTATACTGACCGTATACACTTAACCGATTGATTATGTCTATTACATATGTTAAAGTCGGCACTCTGAATACCGAAGGCTGTAAAGAATCGTTTTTTGCGCTTTTCTCAGTTTTAGTATTAAAATACGAGTTGACTAACTCCCGCTGCACAAACCACGCTAAATCATCGGCAAAAGACTTAACTAACATAAGGTAACCTGTTTCTGTTATCAGGTGCAACTCGTTAATTCGACGACCGACGAAATTCGTCGTTCGTTTATATTCTCTCAGTGCATCACCTTCCAAAGCAAAGTAATCTACACCCTCAACAAATCTTCCTCTGTTTTCTCTAAAGTTCCTTGATGCAGTTCCAGCTGCTCTCTGGTGCACAAAATCAATATCTGCAAATGTTACTACCCTTTGCCCCTTATATTCTTTGATACAAATTTTCTTTTCTGCAATAGTTAATTCTGTCATAATAAAAACTCCTTTCAAATTTTAGGTATTGAAAGAAGTCCCTCTCGCATGGTATAATATTTACGAGAGAAAACTCTTTCACTCAATAACACAATCGGGATCGTGTCGCCAAACTCAAGCCCGTTTGTGTTATTTTTTTATACTGTTCTGATAGACATAGTCAATCCCTTTTCTGATGATATCTGTTTTTGTTAATCCTGTTTTTTCTTCGCACAGTCTTAATTTTTCAACTTCTTCATCAGACAACCTAATTCCTACATAATTAGATTTTGGGTTTGACGTAGGTCTACCTGTCCGTGGACTCATTTCATCACCCCACTTTTGTTTAAACAAAATATAATATATGTTTAAACAAAAGTCAAGAAAAATTTTTTCAGACAAAAAAATAAGGGGCAGTCTCCTGCCCCAAACTTTCCCTTCACTTCTTCGTCAGCACAGGTGTTTTCCCCTGACTGCCGACCTTATATCCAACCAGCTCCGCTACATCTCTTGTCTTGATGTAAGTCGTACCATCCTTGCGGATCATCTCCACCTGATGTGTTTTGCCATTCACAATGATACTTTCTTTCGTTACCACTTCTTCATCCTCCTTCAGTCTTGCTTTGAATGCCTTCCATGCCGCTTCATCATTGACAAACGGTGCAGGACAGATTTTGCCGACCACATCATAATGTCTGATGACATTCTCAACGGGAATGTTGTATTTTTTCATCAACATCCTTGTCAGATCAACTGCATTCTTCAGCGTTGCTTCGCTGAAATCATATCTTCCATTCTTCTGCTCATCGCACAA
Source organism: uncultured Clostridia bacterium (assembly GCA_937888765.1). Lineage (GTDB taxonomy): Bacteria > Bacillota > Clostridia > Lachnospirales > Anaerotignaceae > Anaerotignum_A. The sequence goes on from CALASU010000139.1 coordinate 11,706, forward strand.
TTCAATGGAAATGCTGTTGTTGTTCGTGCATTTGCCGTACCACTTGCCGCCTTTGGTGCCAGGATACTTATTCCCACCGACAGACCAAGCCACATGATCGTCAGGTACACTCTGGGTAATGGAATCGCCGTCCACAAAGAAGTGCGCCGAAGCTCCGACAATATTGTTTTGGAAGTATCTACCGTTACTCTCGTCACGATCCCCGTCATTTCCGGTATAATGAATGACCAGATATTTGATATTTTTCAGACTTCTTGTACCGCCATAATTCTTCTTATTGGCGATTGCCGTTTTAATAGGAACCATCATTCTCCCCCCTTTACCAGTTTAGATACTGCCTGATTCTGTTCCAGCATCTTCCGCATATCAATCAGAGCCGTATCCACCCATTTACTGAATGTTTCAAAAGAAACGGCTGCAGCAACTTTCGGGAAGCGTTCCAGAAACATATCATAAACCTGTCTGAGTTTCAGCTTGCCGGTACCGCTGCCGAGGTCTGCCTCTGCCGTTGTCACAGCCCACAAAAGCCACTCTTTCACTTTTGCCTGCTGTTCTGCTTTCGGCTGTTTATAGAATCTGACAGCCGCTGCTCCTGCTGCTCCAAAGATACACAGAAACACTACTGTCATATCCCAGTTTTCAAGTAACCATTTCATTTTTCTCCTGCTCCTTTCTGTCCTCTTTCTCCATTTTTCTATCAAACACCTTGATTACACCACAGACCCCCAACTCTGCCCCAAATACGGT
>CALASU010000140.1 GCA_937888765.1 uncultured Clostridia bacterium
ATATGAGAGTAGTGCTTTTACGAATGTATGCTCTGAATAGTTACTTATGTAATATAATCCGTTTAGATAGATTGGAGTATTGAATGAAAATAGAACGAGTAAATGATCATCAGATACGATGTACACTTACAAAAAAGGAATTAGAGAAAAGGGATTTAAAGCTCAGCGAAATGTCCTATGGTAACGAGAAAGTAAAACGTCTCTTTCAGGATATGATGCAGATGGCAGCCTATGAATGTGATTTTGAAGCCGAAGACACACCGCTGATGATAGAAGTTATTCCTTTTACGGAGTGTGCCGTCATAATTATTACCAAAGTAGAAGACCCAGATGAATTAGATACTCGTTTTTCAAAGTTTTCTGCACCAGAAGAAACAGAGGAAACAGAGGAAACAGAGAAAGAAATTGAATTGCAGGCGGCAGAAGCAGGCTGTGAAGATATGACAGATACGGAAGAAGATGCTGAACTGGAAATGGAAGCTTTTTCGGAAGAGGATATCCGCACAACGTCGGAAAAAATCGCAGAAGAACAGAAAGAAAGCTATCACGGCAGTTTTCAGGGGCTTCTGGAAAAGTTTCGGCAGGATCTGGGCGAGCTTGAGGAAGCGGGCGTATTATCTGAGGAAGAAACAGAGCGTATCCGTAATATCGGAACAGAAAAAGCAAAGGTGACTTGTGCAGAATGGTTTGCAGAGGCAGAAAAAGCGTCTGTTCGTCCGAAACCGGAGGAAACCGTCTTTACGGAAAACCGTACGGTACAGCCCTTTGGGGACGGGCAGGTATGGAGATGCCTTGAGATGGAGGATCTGGTTTTATTGGCAGAAATCCCTCTGAAATGGCAGAGAGAATTTTTCTTCCTGCTCCCGTATCGGAAGTATCATCATCTGATTTCCAGAGAGTTGACAACTGGTTTATGGCTGGGTTTGCCCGGACAATACTCCGAGAAAGAAGAAAAGGATGCCGCAGGCTTTGGTTTTACCGAATTCCGCAGGGTAAAAGATGACTGGGGTTATTGGCTGGCGTTTATCGAGAAAGAGTAAAGATCTTGGGGGCTTTGCCCCCAATACCCTTTTTAAGACAGTGGGACGCTGTCCCACACCCTGCGAGGGGGTGACCCCCTCGACCCGATATGGCAAAAGCATTTGCTTTTGCCGAAAAAATTCAAATTGTGTGCCGAAGGCAAGTAAAAGTTTTTGGCTCGCTTTTTTCAAAAAGCGAGTGGGGTGCAGGGGCAAAGCCCCGCATTCTTCCCCAAGCGGTTCTTTGGAAGGTTTGGAAACCTTTCACCAAGGGAAGAAAGGTTTCCAAAGTTTTTTTTAAAATTGACAAGATATTTAGTTTAATAGTAAGATAAAAGAAAAACAGAGAACCAAAGGAGAACACTATGAGAGTAAGAAAAAGAGCATGGGCGGCGCAGGAACTGCTGGACAATACCCTTGTCATCAACGATGCCCCCGAGAAAAAAGGCAAATGGGCGGAATACTTCGGCAATGATAATCCCATTTATATAGAAATCGGCTGCGGAAAAGGCGGTTTTATCCGCAAGAACGCAGAACGCTATCCCGAAATCAACTTTATCGGCATTGAAAGACAGGAGACTGTTGTGGCAATGGCGGCAAGACGTGCAGACGAAGAACTGCCCAATCTGGCTTTTGTATGGGACAATGCAAGCAATCTGTCTGAATTGTTTGAAGTGGGCGAATTCAAACGCCTGTATCTGAATTTCAGCGATCCCTGGCCCAAGAAACGTACTTATAAACGCCGTCTGACATATCGTGGATTTCTGCAGGAATACCGCAGACTGATGGGCGAGGATGCAGAAATTTTCTTCAAAACAGATAACAGAGGGCTGTTCGAATTTTCCTTGAATGAATTCTGCGCCGATGACTGGATGTTGTCCAACATCAGCTTAGACCTGCACAACAGTGATTTTGAAGGCAACATCATGACAGAATATGAAGAAAAATTCTCTTCTCAGGGTGCACCGATCTACAGACTGGAAGCAAGAAACAGAAAATAATAGCATAAAAACAAAAAAGCAGAGTGAAGACTCTGCTTTTTCTGTTTCTATGTAGTTTATTCGGGATCATTTTTTTCTTCTGCGGGATCTTCCTCTGCGGCGAGGGCAGACAGAAAATTCCGATAATACTGATTCACGTGCTTTTTCCAGTTACGGCAGATCTGCTGTGCCTGTGCTTTGGATACGACAGAAACATTGACTTCCATAAGCGCAGCCCCGTTGTCATCGCAAAGACCGCATTTTACCAGAAAATCCCCGTTCAGCTCGGGAAAGTAATTTGCAGTAATAGCATATTCTGTACGGATACGTTTGCTGTTTTCATGCACATAAATATTGATCTCATTTTTTACTTCTTCGGAAATACGGTTGATGAAGTAGTTGATGACTTCTTCGCCGTCATCTGTCAGTGTATAGCGGGTACTGTTCTGTTCCTTGGTCTTATCCAGCCAGCCTGCATCTACCAGTTCAGACAGATATTGCTGTACAGCAAACCAGTTCATATAATTTTTTGCCAGTACGAACTGGCTGATTTCGCTATTGGAAAGGGAGATCCCCATTTTTTGCAGCAAATGCAGAATGATCAGCTTATGTTCTGCGAGTTTTTTGATAGAAGTGGGCATGGAAATGCCTCCTTTACACAAAAATAAATTTCGTATCCTTTATTTTAGCATATTTCAGAGAAAATAGCATTATAAAATTTTAAGATTCGACAATTTTTGAGCCCTGTCGGATGTTCTTTTCCTTCAGATACTTGTGGATGGAATTGAGCACATCCCGTTTCCTGAGGCTCCAGAGCGGGGCAAGCAGTGTGTTTTTATCGCCGTCGCCTGTCAGACGATGGATGACGATATCCTCTCTGAGATAGGCAATACACTCTCCGATAAGGGAGATATATTCTTCCTTGGTAAGAGGTGTATAGCCGCCGGAAAGATAAAGCTGTGCAAGATCGCTGTCGGAAAGCACATGAAGAAGCTGTAATTTAATGCCCTGTATGGGAAGCTGATTCAGATAGCAGATGGTAGCAAGCATATCTTCTCTTGTTTCTTCGGGAAGCCCCAGAATAACATGCACAATAACGGGAATTCCTCTCTTTGACAGTTCCGAAACAGCTGTTTCAAATACGCCGTTGTCGTAGCCCCTGCGGATGAAATGAGCCGTTTTTTCGTTTGCCGTCTGCAGGCCCAGTTCCACCCAGAGCTTTGTTTTCTGATTGAGTTCGCCCAGTAAGTCAAGAACATCCTCGGGCAGACAATCCGCACGGGTAGCAACAGAAAGCCCCTCTATGCCGTCGCAGGAGAGGGCTTCTTCATATTTCTGCCGCAATTCCGCAACAGGGGCATAGGTATTGGTAAATGCCTGAAAATAGGCGATATAGGCGGCATCCTTCCATTTGTCGCTTGTCTGGGATTTGCCGCTTGCGATTTGCTCGGTAATGGAGAGGGAAGCGTGCTCTGCAAAATCGCCGCTGCCCCCTGCACTGCAGAACAGACAGCCGCCTGTGCCGCAGGTACCATCCCGATTGGGGCAGGTAAAGCCGCCGTCCAAAGAGATTTTAGCGGCTTTTCTGCCGAACAGCTCACGATAATATACATTTAAACTGCGGTAAGGTTTGTTTTCTGTGATAGCGTTTTTTTCCATAGCGTAAAACCTTTCTTTTGTTGCTGTTTCTTGCTGTTTATTGCTGCTGCAGGGTTCGCTGTCGTAATGCTTCGCAAAGATCTGTCAGCCGCTGCCATTGGGTTTCGTTTTCGGCTGTCTGGCGAATCAGCAGAAGAAAATCCGCCTTACTGCTTTCCAGAAAAGAACGGGTACGTTCAGCGGCGGGTTCCTTGCAGGCTTCCAGAAACAGCGAAAAGCTTTCCTCTGTAACAGCAAGCGGGATACAGGTTTCTATTTTCTGCAAAATGCCGCCGACGGTGTCTTCGCCGCAGCTTCGCTTTGCCAGATGATGATATAAGGCACGATTCCCTAAAAAAATCACATTCGGAGCAGGAAACAGACTGCCTTTGCCGATTTCCTGCCGTAAAAGAGATAAATAGCCGCAAAGTTCTTTGCGGCTGAGTGTCCGATTCAACTGCATCACCTCAAAACCATATTGTTCTGAGAGTAATATGTACCGCTTCTGTCAGGTTTACAATGGCAGTTTTTTACGGCTTATTTTCTTATTTTATCGTTATGCTTCCACCCACTGCTTCAGCTCTTTGAGCAGAGCCGCATTGTTTTCGGGGGAAAGAATACAGAAACGCAGATACGTTTCATCTAAGAAGGTAAAGGAAGATGCATCACGGATCAGCATTTTTTTCATAATACATTTTTCAAACAGATCGCCTGCTGTAATCTTGTCGGATTTCAGCTTCAGCAGGATAAAGTTTGCTTCGGAAGGATATGCCTTGATGTTTTTCCATGTGGAAAGCTCTTGAAAGGCTTTTTTTCTTTCCTCGGAAACCAACTTCTGTGTTGCCTTGTGGAAATCGGTATCACTGAAAATATGCTGACCGATGAAATCTGCAAGGCTGTTTACGCTCCAAGGGTCGGAATTTGTTTTGAAGCGATCCAGAAAAGAATGATTGGAGGAAATCCCATAGCCAAGACGGATACCCGGTGCCGCAAAAAATTTGGATGTGCCGCGGATGACAAACAGGTTATCAAATTCAGAAACCAGAGGAATGGAGCAGATTTCGGGCAGGATATCAGAAAATTCGATATAGGTTTCGTCGATCATAACGGAAGTACCGTTTGCCTTACAGTGTGCAAGAATCTTACGCATATCCTCGATATGGATAGCTGTGCCTGTGGGGTTGTTGGGGTTGCAGACGATGAACATACCGATTTCGGGTGTCAGTGCTTCCAGCAGGGCATCCAGATTTAAGCGAAAATCATCTTCTTCTTTCAGAGGAAAATACGTAAAGCTGCCGCCGTCCAGTGTGACTTCTCTTTCGTATTCGGAATACGCAGGACCGAGGATCAGAGAGTTTTCAGCATGGATGGTCTGAATGAATGTGGAGATCAGCTCTGTAGAGCCATTGCCTACCACAACATGTGCAGGATCAGCACCTGTATAGCTGCCGATGGTCTTTTTCAGAGCCTTATATTTTTTATCGGGATAAGTAGAAATCAGATGCAGATTTTTCGCCAGTGCTTTCTCTGCTTCCTTGGGAAAGCCGAGGGGGTTGATATTGCCGCTGAAATCAATGATTTCTTCTCTGGGGATATGATAGGTTCTCTGGATGGCATCCAGATCGCCGCCGTGGGCATGGTTCAGGGACATAGTTGATACTTCCTTTCCGGTCGTGTTTTATATATTAAAAGGTTTCGTCAAATTTTTCATGTTCGATTACTTTTTCGCTCTGTTTGAAAATACGGGGATACTGCAGGAAGGGGTCGCCCTTGCCTTTTTCCAGAATTTCAATTGTCAGAGCCTTGTTTTTACCTGCAGTGGGGTAAAGTGTCATTACAGTACCTGCTTCCAGAGGCAGATCCTGCAGCATTCTGCCGTTGGCTTTGTTGATGGAACGCTTGGAGCCTTTTGCCGAGTATTCCACGGGGAAGCCGTTGTGATCGGGAACGGACAGAAGATAATCTCCGTGCTGTTCCGCATAGAAGGCGGCGGCAAGGTCTACGCAGAAGCTGTGGACATCCAGATCCTGTGTAAATTCTATCTGCTTCCACATTTCGGTATCCTTTGCGGGATAAACCTTCATGGCAAGCACATCTGGCACAATCTCCATCTGCATCATGATCTGCTGTGCGGCATATTCCTGTTTGAATTCCAGAGCCGAAAGAATCTGCTCATAAGGAATATGGGATTTGATTGCCTGTCGGTTTTTCACTTCGATATCGGAATCTGCAAACAGTTCCTCGCCCAGAGGGGTCAGACTGTAATAGGTAGGGGGTGTGAATAATTCCGCCCCCAGATTCCGTTCCATCAGCACCAGTGCCGCCAGTGTGTTGACCAGTGAGAAAAAGCGGACGGGGATATACCCGATCGGGCGGATAAAGTGGAAGAAAGCACCCATGGGTGTCAGAAACCATTTATCCAGCATGATGCCTGTGAATAAGAAAGAGGATACAATGGCATGTTCCTCGGCATTCAGTTCTTCGGGGGGGGTTGCCCAGATTTTTTCGATATCTACGTCTACCCGTTTATAAAAATCAATAAAGATACGATCTACTTCCTTGTCGCTTTGCAGGAGGGAATAGAAGAAATCAGATGCGGCGATATCACTGTCTACATCCATGGATGCGATGAAGCGGTCAGAAGCCAGTGTGCAGGCTGTCTGTCCCAGCTGATACAGCATTTGTGCAACACTCTGGGCAAAGAACTTCTCGCACGCCTCGGAAGGCTGCATACGCTTAGTATGGATAGCGGGCAGGGATACCAGTAAGCCGTGCATCCATGCCAGCCGGGTCAGATATTCCAGATAAAAGGCTGTTCTGATGGAAAGCCGGTCTAAAATTTCAGGCTGTTCTTCTGCAAGCAGTAAGCCCTCTGCATCGGCAGTGCGTGCAGGTCGGCAATAGTCCAGAAGTGTCTGCAGGTCATCAATCAGCGGATGCGCCTTTGTAGAATAGCTGTACAGAGAAAAGCTGTATTCCAGAGCATATTCGTTGGGCTGCTGATCTGCAATCGGTGTGGGGCGCAGTACATAGGCATATTCGGTATCTTCCTCTGCACCGTGCAGATACTTTCCGATGATATTGGCAGGGGAAAGGATGGTGTCACTTGCCAGCGTGGTGTAGTACCATTTGCTGAATGCCAGAGGGGCAACCTCAAGCAAAGGACGATGCGTGGCGGGGTCCATTTTCTGCCGCAGCGGCTCATATGCATTTAAAAAAAATCCCAGTAAAGGCGCAAAGTGTGCCTGTACGGTTTTCGTTGGTTTCATCATGAAAAAACTCCTTAATCTATATAATAGGTATTCAGAATACCTGCAGGAATCATTTTAACACAAATCTGCAAAAAAAACTTCTATCCTATGTGAATTTTTTGTCTGTTTTTCGGTAAAAAAGACAAAACTCATTTTTTCATGGACATTTTTCCGCAATTGTACTTGAAAAGACCCAAAAAGTATGGTATATTCCTTGTGTTAAAAACAAATGTTTTTAAAAGGCGAACAATAAGGAGGCTTTTCCTGTGAAAGAAGATAAGAATTTTTATATTGTAGATAAAAGCGTATTACCCGAAATTTTCCTGAAGGTAATGGATGTAAAAAACCTGCTGGAAAGCAAAAAGGAAAAGACGGTACAGGATGCGGTAAACCGTGTTGGTATCAGCCGCAGTGCGTTCTATAAGTATCGTGATGCAGTACATCCTCTGTATGAAAATACAAGAGGCAAGACTGTAACAATCTCTATTAACCTTGATCATACACCCGGTTTGCTGTCCGCAGTGCTGAACAGTGTGGCAACAGAAGGGGCAAACGTACTGACAATCAATCAGACAATTCCCATCAACGGCATTGCAAATGTAACCCTGTGCATCGAAACAAATGAAATGAGCGGTAATTTCAGCCATTTGATGAATCGTATTGAATCCCTGCAGGGCGTACAGTATGTAGGTATCATTGCAAGAGAATAAGCGTATGCAGCGGAATTGCTCCGCATAGAAATAGAAAAAACGGAGGGAATCACGATGATTCATATACAGATCCCCGCAACCTCTGCCAATATGGGCCCCGGCTTTGACAGCATCGGCGTTGCCTTACAGCTGTATAACCATATCTGGGTGGAAGAAATTGCGGAAGGCGTAGAAATTGAAGTAAAAAGAGAACAGGCGATCCCTGTTCCCAGAAACGAAGAAAATCTGATCTATCAGACAATGAAATATCTCTATGACCAGAAAGGCTTGAAAATGCCTGGCGTGCGTATCATTCAGGAAGACTATATCCCTATGGTGCGCGGTCTTGGCAGCTCTGCGGCGTGTATCGTTGGGGGGCTGATGGCGGCGAATGAACTGGCAGGCAGACCCTGCACAAGAGAAGAACTGGCACAGATGGCGGCAAAACTGGAAGGTCACCCCGACAATTCCAATCCTGCGATCTTCGGCAGCATGGTAGTCGGTGCTCTGGAAGAAAATTCCATGAATTATGTGCGTTTGCCATTGCCTGAGGATTTGCTTTTTGCTATAATGGTACCTGATTTCCCTGTTTCTACAGAAAAATCCAGAGGGGTACTCCCTGCGGAATATTCCAGAGCCGATGTGGTATATAATGTTTCCCGTGCGGCGCTGCTGGTGGCTTCTGTGATGTCGGGAAAAACAGAAAATTTAGCCATGGCGATGAAGGATAAGATCCACCAGCCCTATCGTAAGGTGCTGATCGACGGCATGGAAGAAATTTTCGCTCAGGCTGAGCAGTTTGGGGCAGTTGCCTGCTATCTGAGCGGTGCGGGCTCTACGCTGATGGCAATGGTCACAAAGGCACAGGCTGAAGGATTCGAAAGAGAAATGTCTGCATATTTGCGTACCTTACCACATAATTGGGAACTGACCTTATTACAGCCCGATCTGGATGGGGTAAAAATTGAGACAGAATAACAGGAGGAATGGACAATGTTAATTGTGCAGAAATATGGCGGCAGCTCCGTTGCAGATGCAGAAAGAGTGTTTAATGTTGCCAAACGAATCATGAGAACAAGAATGGAAGGTCATGATGTTGTAGTCGTACTGTCCGCACAGGGCAAAACAACAGATGGTCTGATTGCGAAAGCAAAAGAACTGAACCACAAACCCAGCCGCAGAGAAATGGATATGCTGCTTTCTACAGGCGAACAGCAGTCTGTAGCATTGATGGCTATGGCAATCAGCGCGATTGGCGGCAGAGCGGTATCTCTGAATGCTTCTCAGGTGGGTATCGAAACAACAAATACATACAGCAATGCACGTATCCGTACGATCAATACAGAACGTATCGAAAACGAACTGGATGAAGGCAGCATCGTTCTGGTAACAGGTTTCCAGGGTATCAACCAGAACGGCGATACCACAACACTGGGCAGAGGTGGTTCTGATACCTCTGCAGTGGCACTGGCGGCTGCACTGAATGCGGATATTTGCGAAATCTATACAGATGTAGAGGGTGTATATACAGCTGACCCCCGTGTGGTACCAGATGCAAGAAAACTGGATGAAATCAGCTACGACGAAATGCTGGAACTGGCATCTCTGGGTGCAAAAGTACTGCACAGCCGTTCTGTAGAAGTAGCGAAAAAATATAATGTAAAACTGGTAGTACGTTCCAGTATGTCTGAAGCGGAAGGTACGGAAGTTAAGGAGGAAACAACAATGGAAAGAATGCTGGTAAGCGGCGTTGCAGCAGATAAAAAAGTATCTCGTATTTCTGTAATGGGTATTAAGGACGAACCCGGTAAGGCTTTTGAAATTTTCTCCCTGATGTCCAAAGAAAAAGTAAGCGTAGACATCATCCTGCAGTCTGAAGGTGCAGACGGCAGACAGAATATTTCCTTTACAATTGCGGAAGATGATCTGGATATCGCTCTGAAAGCACTGGAAAAAAATAAAGCACGTCTGACAGCACAGGAAATCAGACATGATGAAAATACTGCAAAACTGTCCATCGTTGGTGCAGGTATGGCAACAAATCCCGGTGTTGCCGCACTGTTCTTTGAAGCAGTATATGATGCAGGTGTAAACATTCAGATGATTTCTACATCCGAAATCAAAATCACGGTTCTGATCGACAGAAATGACGTGGACGCGGCTATGGTAGCTGTACATGACAAATTCAAAATGGCTTCCGTGAATATGAGAAAAGACGGATAAGAAAAAATCAAAGAATCCCGCTTGTCGGGATTCTTTTTTGTATACAAAACTGTAAGAAAAAAGAGCATCTGCAAAAACAGATACTCTTTTGGTTATTGCTCCTTACAGTCCTTGCATTTGCCATACAGTATAAGCTGTTCGCATTCCACGGAAAAATCCAGATCGGGAGCCAGTTTTTTTGCAACCTCTGTCAGTGTTTCGGAATGCAGATCCTGTACCTTGCCGCAGCACATACAAACAGTGTGGGGATGGCAATGTACTGCCGCATCATAACGGGAACTGGATTCGCCCACATTCAGTTCCTGTACCAGTCCGAGCTGTTTGAATGCATCCAGTGTTTTATAAACGGTTGCAAGGCTCATGGTAGGGTGATCGGGCTCCAGTGTTTTATAGATGGTTTCCGCATTGGGATGTTCAACAGTATTGCAAAGCATGGTATAAACGGCAATGCGCTGTGGTGTTACTTTCAGACCTTTTTCTCTGAGGATTTGTGCTGTTTCTTTCATACGGCACACCCCTTTCTGATTGGAATAAATAAGAATTATTGTTATTTAATAGTAATACAAATTCTCCGTTGCGTCAATAGGAAATTTATACCAAATACAGGGATTTTATAGAAATATGGCTATATTTATGCAAAAAAACAGGGGAAGTTGTTTTTCAGAAAAGGCTATGTTACAATGAGAAATGAAAAAATGAAGAAGAAAAGAAGTTGGAAAGGGGCGGAAAAAAATGCATATTGTATTGCTGGAACCTGAAATCCCCCAGAATGCGGGGAATATTGCAAGAACGTGTGCGGTAACGAATTCGGTGCTGCATCTGATCAAGCCGCTGGGTTTTTCTGTAGAGGATAAATATCTAAAACGTGCAGGACTGGATTACTGGAAGCTGCTGGATATTCGATATTATGAAAATTTTCAGGATTTCTGTGAAAAGAATCCGAATGCCAAGCTATGGATGGCATCCACAAAGGCGCGTCATCTTTATACAGAAGTAACATACGGAGAAGATGACTATGTGATGTTTGGCAGAGAAAGTGCAGGGATTCCTGAGGAGATTCTGATGGCACATGAAGAAGGAACGATCCGTATTCCCATGTTGGAAGCGGCAAGAAGCCTGAACCTGTCTAATTCCGTGGCGATTATTATTTATGAAGCCCTCCGTCAGCAGGGATTCAAGGGTATGCTCTTAGAAGGGCAATTACATCATCATAAATGGTGATTTTTTTCGAGGGACGCTGTCCCTCGAGCACCCTGCGAGGGGAATGATTCCCCT
>CALASU010000141.1 GCA_937888765.1 uncultured Clostridia bacterium
AAACCTTTTCGCAAAAGGTAACGGTTTCGCTATTTAGTATAAGAAGTAACTTTCACCGCATGTGGAAACTGTATACTTACTTTCTAAGAAGTAAGCACTCTGAGGAAAAAAAATGCTGAAAAATATACAGACTAAAATTTATATTGCAATTGGGGCTTTGGTACTGCTTCTGCTGACAGGATTATGTATCATGCAGCAGGAGTATATTCAGCAGACGGAAGGCTCTCAGCTGTATCAGGCAGAATCCGCATACCGTCTGGAGGGGAAGACTTGGGAAGAACTGGAAGGAATCGTATTTGTGGAGGATTCGGCGGAAGCGATTTTTCTGCAGGGAGTAGAATTGTTTACGGCAGAAGAATATGCAGAAGCAGAGAAACTGTTTCAGCAGGCACTTACTGCATCAGGCAGTGATGTGACATTACCTGCATACCTGCAGTACTACAGTAATCTATGTCTATATGAGCAGGAAGAGGCGAAAAACTGGGAATTGCTTTCCAAATGCTTTGATGCTCTGGCGCAGTATCCTCTGCTCGCTAATGACACAGAATTGCTGTGGAATTTGATCGGGGACAGTTCTTTTTCTGCGGAAGAAAATCAGAACCTTATTGCTTTATTACAGAAATATCTGGAAAATACAGAAAATCTGACACGGTATACAGCGGCATGGCTGCAAAACGGCATTGGTATGTTTTATTATCATAATGAAGAGTATGCAAATGCGATCCGTACGTTTTATGATGTGGAACTGATGTTGGCTGATGTAGATCTGACAGCAACGGCAGATGTGACTGCAACAGAGGAAGAAATCAATCTTGCCAGTGAACTGCGTTATGCAAAGGAGTCTATTGCGAATATTTATTATACGTTTGAAGCGTATGAACAGGCAGCAGAATTGTATTGGGAGTTGGCAGAAGCAGCAGTCGAAGATGAAATTTTCTATGAATACAGTTCCTGTCTGAATATGCTTAATGTCTGTCTGGAATATGGCAATATTGAAGGAGCAAAAAAAGCAATTGCACTTCTGGAGCGAGGGATGCCCAATGTAGAAGCGAATAAGGTTGAGGAATTGGAAGCACACAGATATGATGGACTTGCCAATATCTGCATGGAAGAAGGAAACTATTCACAGGCGGATCAATATCTGAAAAAAGCAGAAGCATACTATCAGTATCGAGAAGCGACAGAAGAAATCTTTTTTGGCGGTCAGCATTTTGTACAACTTTCCAGATGTGAATATATGGTACATACCGGACAGCTTTCAGAAGCACAGGCAAGGCTGGAAGAAATGAATGCGGCAGGGACTGCAAAATATGCTGATCTGGAAAAAGATGTCTATAAACTTCTGGAAGAAATTTATCTGAAAACAGGGCAGACAGAAAAGCTGATCGGTGTATATCAGTATCTGCAGAAGTATGACGAAGAATTTACCAAGACAGTACAGCGGGAGTATCTGGAATTTTCCAAATATTACAGAGAAAATAATGAACTGAAAGAATATAATATTAAATTATCCAATGATAAGAATATTGCGATAGGGATTGCAGGAATGATATTCTGTATTCTGTTGCTGGTATTATTGTTGGTTCGTCTGCTGAATACAAAGAATGTAACAGATCAGCTGACTGGGGTATATAATCGAAAAATGCTTGACCGTATGATGCGGAAATATCAGAAAGTCGGGACGCCTGCCAATCTGGGCGTAGCGATGATGGATATTGACTTTTTCAAACGCTATAATGATACCTATGGGCATCCTGCGGGAGATATGGTGCTGAAGGAGGTTGCTCGGATTCTGAAAACCTCTGTACGAAAGCAGGATACCGTGATCCGATACGGCGGAGAGGAATTTTTGCTCTTACTGAACGATGTCCAGCAGCAGACGGCAGAGGAAATCTGTAAACGGATACAGAAGAATCTGACGGAACGGGCACTTTTGCATGAGGCCTCCATGGTCGCAGATTATGTGACACTGAGCATTGGTGTCTGTTACCAGCAGAAAAAAGCAGGAGCAGGGCTGAAAGAATTGATTGCAGCGGCGGATGCATGTCTGTATCAGTCCAAGGAAAACGGCAGAAATCGTGTAACCATGAAGAGTAGTGAACAAATTTAAAAAATCGCGCCATAAAAGAGTTGTGTTTTTAAAATAAATATGCTAGGATACATATGTTATATAAATTTGTAATTGGACAAATGTTTCTACAGACTACCGTAAATAGTTAGCTATAACCGTTTTCTTGGAATACAGATTCGGCAAGTTGTCCTTTATAGATATGTGTACAAAAGACTGTTGAATCGGATATTCTGATGAAACAGTCTTTTCTTTTGGGAAGCGTTAGAGAGAAATAAGGAGGATATAGGATGATGTATGATGTAATTATTGTTGGTGCAGGTCCCGGGGGGATTTTTTCTGCGTATGAACTGATGAAGCTGAATCCTGCGCTGAAAGTGGCGGTATTTGAAGCTGGACATTCTCTGGAAAGACGTCACTGCCCCATTGACGGGGATAAGATCAAGAGCTGTGTTCACTGTAAGAGCTGTTCCATTATGAGCGGTTTCGGCGGTGCAGGTGCGTTCTCTGACGGGAAATATAATATTACAAATGACTTTGGCGGCACGCTGTATGAATATATCGGCAAGAGCAAGGCTCTGGAGCTGATGCGCTATGTGGACGAGATCAACATGCGTTATGGCGGTGAGGGCACAAAGCTGTATTCTACAGCAGGCACAAAATTCAAAAAACTGTGTATCCAGAATGACCTGCATCTTTTAGATGCGTCTGTGCGTCATCTTGGTACAGATATCAACTATATCGTGCTGGAAAACCTGCTTGCGGAACTGAAGGAAAAAGTTACATTTTTCTTTGATACACCTGTGGAAACGGTTGCGGCACTGGAAAATGGCTATGAAGTAAAATGTGCAGACGCTTCCTATACCTGTAAGGACTGTATCATTTCTGTCGGCAGAATCGGCAGTAAATGGATGGAACGTGTATGTAAAGAACTGGAAATTTCCACAAAATCCAACCGTGTGGATCTTGGTGTGCGTGTGGAACTGCCCGCAGATGTATTCTCTCATCTGACAGATGAACTGTATGAAAGCAAAATCGTATATCGTACACAGAAATACGGCGATCTGGTACGTACCTTCTGTATGAACCCTAAGGGTGCGGTTGTAGCGGAAAATACAAACGGGATTGTAACAGTAAACGGACACAGCTATGAAGACCCTGCAAAGCAGACAGAAAACACAAATTTTGCACTGCTGGTATCCAAGCATTTTTCTGAACCCTTTAAAGATTCCAACGGCTATGGTGAAAGCATTGCCCGTCTGAGTAACATGCTGGGCGGCGGTGTAATCATGCAGCGTTTCGGCGACCTGATCCGCGGCAGAAGAAGTACACCCAACCGTATGCAGGATTCCTTTATGACACATACACTGCACGCAACACCCGGGGATCTGAGTCTGGTACTTCCTAAGAGAATTCTGGATGGTATCATTGAAATGATCTATGCACTAGATAAAATTGCAC
Source organism: uncultured Clostridia bacterium (assembly GCA_937888765.1). GTDB lineage: Bacteria > Bacillota > Clostridia > Lachnospirales > Anaerotignaceae > Anaerotignum_A. Next base: position 3,530 of record CALASU010000141.1, read on the forward strand.
CCGGTACAGCGAATGATGATACACTGCTGTATGGTGTAGAAGTAAAGTTCTATAACATGGAAGTTTCTGTAGACGAAAATCTGGAAACAAAATATAAAGGTCTGTATATCATCGGCGACGGTAGCGGTATCACACATTCTCTGTCCCATGCATCTGCAAGCGGTGTATATGTAGCAAGAAATATCGCAGCAGAAAAATAATATAAATTGAATAGATAAAAGAAAACACTTTCGGTATGCCTGCCGAAAGTGTTTTTTCATCTGAAATATGTAGTGGTAAGATTCGGAAAGATATGATTTAATGAAATAAACGATGGAAAGGAGTGAATGCTATGTCTGATAAATTTTCAAAAAGAACTTTATGGGTAATTCTGCTGATATTGATTGCAGTGTTATCCTGTACAGTAGTGACAAAAATTTCAACTTCGCCGCATGTACATAGCAAGACGATACAGGCGTTGGATGACAAGAAGCTGACAGTAATGGAACTGACTGCGGCAACGGCACTGACTTCAACAGCGATTTCTGCGATTCCGGGAGATGCGGCAACACCGATCGCAAACCAGATTTCGCAGCTGACATCCTATCTTATGCTGATTACCTGTGCGATCTATCTGGAAAAATTTTTGCTGACGACGACAGGATATCTTGCATTTCGGTTTCTAATACCGATTGCCTGCCTGTTGTTTGCTGTCTATCTGTTCTGTGAAAAAGATGTCTTGCGGGTACTTTCGATGAAACTGGCAGTATTTGGAATTGTGATTTACATGATTGTGCCTGTGAGCGTACAGGTTACCAACATCATTGAAGCGACATTTGAGGAGTCAATCAATCGTTCGTTTGCGGTGATAGAGGAAATCAATGAAACAGCTGAAACAGACAGCAATTTTCTGATACAGATATTTGAAAAAGTAAAGGATGGCGTAACAGATCTGACGGCAGCGGCAAAAAATGCACTCAGTATGTTTGTGGATGCGATTGCGGTCTTGATTATTACCTCCTGTATGATACCGATTTTTGTTCTGCTGTTTTTTGTCTGGGTCACAAAGCTAATTTTTGATATTGATTTCAGCGGGATAGGTGAACCTGTGCAGAAATTTATGAAAACAGAAAATCAACACCGAAAAAGAGAATAAAAAGCGGTTATATTTACAGATTGCGAATGTATATGCGGAAATCATTTCTGTCCTGGAACGGACAGAAGTACTGCGAATAATAGCAAATTTGTCTATGGAATCAAAATCCATGCAGAATCTGCGAAATTTATTTCCGTCGCAGGGGAATCTATGGTACAATATTTCTTATGTAGTAAATATGCAGTAATAAACAAGAAAAGAGGAAGATAGGTATGCAAGAAGTGTTTCAGTCCATAAACAGCATCTTTGCGTTTATCGGGCCTTTGTCTGATTTTTTATGGGACTTTCCGACCAATTTTGAATGGTATGCAAATATTCCCTTGCTGGGGAATTTCTCCTTTGCGATCATTCTGCTTCTGGGAAGCGGTATTTTCTTCAGCTTCCGTCTGGGCTTTGTACAGGTGAGAGGCTTTAAAAAAGGTCTTGGCATTATGACTGAAAAAAGAACCATTACAACAGGGATTTCTCCTCTGGGGGCGTTCCTGCTCAGTTCGGCGATGCGCGTAGGCCCTGGGAATATCCTTGGGGTAACGGGTGCGATCGCAGTCGGCGGTCCCGGTGCGGTGTTCTGGATGTGGGTATCTGCATTCTTTGGTATGGCAGTTGCGTATATGGAAGCGGTTCTGGCGCAGATTTTCAAAGAAAAGAAGGATGATGAATTTGTCGGCGGTCTGCCTTTCTACGGCAGAAAACTTTTGGGCAATAAGGGGGTTGTAGGGGTATTCCTGTCCATGCTGTATATCCTGTATGCGCTGTGCTGTCTGCCTGCGCAGGGGTTCAATGTGGTTTCCTCTGTCGGCAGAATGGCAGAAATTGTAACAGGTTCTGCGATTGCTACGGATTCCATGTTTTATTATATCGTGGGTGCGGTAACGATTGCGGCAACGGTAGTGATTACATTCGGCGGCATCAAAAAAGTATCCAAATGGACGGACAGAATGGTTCCCGTAATGGCGATGCTGTATATCATAACCGTTCTGGTGCTGATTGTACTGAATTTACATACGATTCCTTATTTCTTCAAGGCAGTATTCGGCGGTGCATTCCAGCCTGATGCGGTATTTGGCGGTCTGTTCGGTACGGTACTGGCGCAGGGCGTAAAACGTGGGCTGATGTCCAATGAAGCGGGTCAGGGTACAATTACGATGTCTGCGGCGGCGGCGGATGCAAAGCATCCCTGTGAACAGGGGCTGCTGGCGGCAATCGGGGTATTTCTGGATACCATCATTATCTGTACATTATCCGGCTTTGTAGTGGTTATGGCACATTGCTGGGACGGACCGAATGCGGCGGCATGGGCGGAAATGGATAAACTGCCGAAGTTCACGGAATCTCTGGCAGTACTGACACCCGGTACTTCCTTCAATGCGATTGTGACATTTGTCATTACACTGTGTTTCTGTCTGTTTGCGTATACCTGTCTGCTGGGTATGATCAGCTTCTCTGAGATTGCGGCAAACCGTATCCGTAAGGACAAGATGTTTATTGCAGGCGTGCGTATCATTGGTCTGTGTGTAGCGGCTTTCGGTATTCTGTGCAATATTGCAGGGCTGGAGCTTGGCAACCTGTGGGCATTCTCCGATCTGGGGAACATTCTGATTGTGTTCTTCAACGTACCTATTATTTACGTTGGGGCGAAATATGTACTGCGTGCGGCGCAGCATTACAATAAAAATGACGGTACACCCTTTACTTCCGCAGTGATCGGCAGAGATGACTGCCAGTATTGGGATGACAAAGCGAAAGAGTGATTTTTTCGAGGGACGCTGTCCCTCGAGCTCCCT
>CALASU010000142.1 GCA_937888765.1 uncultured Clostridia bacterium
CACAGATGAACTCTGCCGCCGCTGCCGTAACCCTGAACACCAGCAGAATCACAACCAGCTTGACTGCAATCGGGATACACAGCAGGAGCAGAAATACCGCCGCCGCTGCCAGTGTGCCGCTTTTGAGCGTACCCGCAACGGCTGCCGCCATTTCCACAGTACCGCCCATCACATCCCCTACAACAGGCACAGACCCTACTGCAATTTTTGCCGTTTTTGCCGCAAGTCCGTTCAATGCACCGCCGCCGATCTTCTGCAGGGAAAGCAGAAGCATAAACGCCGCCGCTGTTCCTTTCATCCCCCAGCTGATGCACTGGCGCAAAAGCTGTGCAAACTGCCCCAGTATTGGGCGTTCCGAAATATGATCTGCAAGCTCCAGAGAAACCGCCAACAGAATGACGGGAATCAGTATATGACTGACTGCCCACGACAGCACCCCCAAGCCTCCCATAATTGTAGGTGCAAGCAGAGAGGTCTGTGTGAGATTGCCCGAGGATGCCGAAAGGATCAGAAACAGCGGTATCATTGCACCATATACACTGCAAAGATTCTGCATCCGCTCCACCACACAATCAGAAATTTCATAAAACGCTTCCAGAAGCACCACTACAAGCACCATATAGCAGACCATGAACCCCATTTCTCCGACAGATTTCCCCTGAAAGGAATCACTGAGCTGTTTTAGCACAGCACTTAAAATTACAACAAGCACCAGCTGAAACAAGAGCCGTCCCTGCGTGCGAACCTCTCCAAAAGCCGCCTCTGCCGCCGCTTCCTTCAGCCCGCTGAATGAAAAATCAAATTCTCCCGTCAGTATGTCCCGCAAAAGGGCAGAAAAGCTGATTTCCGCGTCTTCTGCCGCACGGTCTATCCTTTCTGTATCCAGCCTGTCCAATTCAGCAAGTACAGCCGCCTGTGCCGCTTCTTCCGTTATAAATTCCTCTGTTACAGATTCTTCTGCTATAGATTTTTCTGTTTCTGCCGCCAGAACAGGCAGAGGCAGTAGGAGAAGCATGCACAGC
>CALASU010000143.1 GCA_937888765.1 uncultured Clostridia bacterium
CTATTTTTATTTGAAAAGAAAGCGAGGTCATCAAATGTCAGCAATCATTTTAACATCAACCGAAAATCTGTCTTATGCGATTGGCTGGAATACCGCAAACAGGGTATCGGCGGTTCTGATGCAGCAACAGTCTGCGGGATCAGCCGTTACAAATCTCCTGTAGAACTCTGGATGGAGAAAACAGATCAGCTTCCTTATCAGGAGGCAGGAGAAGCAGCCTATTGGGGAACACAGCTGGAAGGTCTGGTCAAAGAAGAATTTACCAAGCGTACAGGTATCGCAGTCCAAGAAAGTAATCAAATTTTGCAGAACAAAGAGCATCCATTTATGCTCGCAAATCTGGACGGTATCTGTGAACATCCCGAGCATGGTACTTGTGGATTTGAAGCAAAGACAGCCTCTGCCTACAAAGCAAATGAATGGGAGAATAGAATCCCTGACGAGTACCAGCTGCAGATTCAGCACTATATGGCGGTAACTGGTTATAAAGGCTTCTATATTGCCGTACTGATCGGTGGGAATACCTTTCGCTGGAAGTTTATCGAGCGGGATGAAGAGTTGATTTCTATGCTCATTGAAATTGAAGCAAACTTCTGGAAACACGTACAGGAATGTATTCCACCGCAGTTGGATGGCTCTACTGCTTCTGCCCAGTTCCTTGCAGAAAGATTTGCAAATACCATTCCGAAATCACAGATTGTATTGCCTGATACAGCAGCAGAATTGCTTCAGGAGTATGACACTGCCTGTGAGGAACTGGAACGGATCACGGAGCAAAAGCAGAGAGCCGAAAATTTATTGAAACAGATGCTTGGAGAGCATGAGATCGGTACGATCCATGATAGAATGATCACTTGGAAAAGTATTTCTCAGGAGCGATTGGATACGAAAACGCTGAAAGCAGAGCATCCTGCTCTTTATCAGAAATACGCAAGCAAGACATCCTATCGTCGTTTTTCTGCCAAAGCATCTAAGTAAGAGGGGGTTAAAAGTATGGATAACACGAAACTCAAAAAAAGCATGAGTAAAAAGGTTAAGGATTTGAAAGAGCCTGTAGAAACACCTACTGAAACAGCAGTGATTCCTGTTGACTCAGATTACGTTGCTCTGACCAATAATGCACTGGATATTATCCAAGAGAATCTGAAGCATCAGCCATTGTCATTAGATTTGTTTGATATGGTCAAATCCCCTTCCGGCGGTGCAACGGTATTTTCTGTTCCGAGCCTGTCCGGAGAAGATGCAGAAAAGGAATTGTCAGGTATCATTCTGGATTACACCACACCGAGAGCATACTGGGATACGCCCGATCCCGTAGAGGGGACACCGCCTACCTGTATGAGCCATGACAGTATCATGTCCCATGATGGAAAAGTATGCTCTCGCTGTCCCTATAATGATTTCGGATCAAAGGATGGAGAGACGGGTGCAAAAGCTTGCAAGGAATTTGTGATGCTGTTCCTGCTTAGACCTGATAACATCTTTCCTCTGTTGATCAGAGTTCCTGTTACAAGCAAATCACGCTTCCTTAAATATATGGTACGTCTAGTGGGACGACTGACACCAATCAGCTCTGTAGTAACGAAGATCACTTTGGAGAAAGCCACCAGTAAAACAGGCAAGCCCTATGCCTTATTCAACTTTGAAGCAGCAGATATGCTCAGTACAGAAGAAGCAGCTTTGGCAAAGGTATTTGGTCAGCAGTTCATGGAAGGTGTCAATGTAACAGAATTTGCACAGGAACTGTCAGAAGTAAGTTAAAAGAGATTGCGACTCAGTATCCCTGAATGGGGTACTGGGTCTTTTTTAGTTAGGAGGAAAATGTATGGAAGAAGCAAAAAAGGCAATGATTTGTTGCAGTGAATGTGAGTGCGAGATTCCTGCAGAGGATGCTGTTTATTTTGAAGGCGAGAGCTATTGCAGGGATTGTCTGGAAGAATTGACAACTGTTTGTATCCAGTGCGGTACTCGTATCTTTGAGGATGACAGCGAAGGCGATGATGATACGCCTCTGTGTGAACACTGCTTTGAAAGATACTATAATCGTTGTGACGCATGTGGTCGGTTGATCCTGCAGGAAGATGAATACTTTGATGAAGATAGTGACAGAACACTTTGCTATCATTGCATGAAACAGGGAGCGATTCTGAATTATAGTTATAAACCCGATCCGATCTTTTATGGTACAGACAGCAATCTGTATCTGGGGGTTGAACTGGAAATTGATGATGGCGATGGAAGCCACGAAGATGCTAAAGAGATTTTGCGGATCGCCAATGCAGAAGCAAGTCACATCTATATTAAACACGACGGCTCTTTGGATAGCGGATTTGAAATCGTCACTCACCCTATGACATTGCAGTATCATATGGAAGTGATGC
>CALASU010000144.1 GCA_937888765.1 uncultured Clostridia bacterium
GAGATCCTATGGATCATTCTTTTTTCAGTTGTTCAACTTCATTTTACAATTAACGGATAAAAAATTTTGAATACTATATTATAAATAGGTATAGCCCAGACGCACAGCAGTCAGATTATCATTATAAGTCCCTGTGTGCAGTGAAATCTGGTGGGCTGATCCCCCTTTGGGGGTCATAGAAAAGGCTCCATACCCTTAAAAACCATAAAATATCAGTATTTAGGATATATTGAATTATATATTATCCCTTTGATGAATCATCAATAGCCTGCAGATTTAATCTGTAGGCATTTCTACTTTATCAGGAGGGATAAATCATGAAGAAAAGATTTCAAAATCGAAGACTGCTGACAGCAGGAGTAAATCAGCGAATCCATCCGGCATTGCAACTGCTGATGTGGTTCATGATCGAGGAAGTACCCGAAGCGGATTATCTGCAGATCTTTGAACTGACAGAAGCAGCTGGTGGCGTAGAAATCCATCACAGTCAGGAAGTACCACCTTATGAGAGAAGCCTGTTTGTGCAGTGTGAAGTGGCAGCGGATTTCAGCGAAAAGGTCTATGTCATTGACGATGAAACACATTCGACAATGCTGCTGGCAGAGGAATACTGAGAGGGGGAAGCATTATGAAGGAATATTATGGATATTGCTGTGCCTGCGGTTGTGGGCTGGAAGAATCAGATGCACGTTTTATGGAAGACGATCTGTACTGCGACGAATGCTTAGATGAAGTGACTGTCATCTGTGATGAGTGCGGCAAACGCATTTTTGAAAGGGATAGTGTTGGCGATGACGAAAACAGACCTCTGTGCAGTTATTGCTATGACAACTATTATACCAACTGCGAAGAATGCGGCAGATTGATCCTGCGTGAAGATGCTTATTATGATGAAGATGATAACATGATCTGCAAAGAATGTATGCAGAAAAGTCCGATTTACAGCTATAGCTACAAGCCTGCTCCAGTCTTCTATGGCGATGACAGCAATCTGTTTATTGGTGTCGAACTGGAAATGGATGAAGGCGGCACTGATCGTGAGAACGCAAGATCATTACAGCGGATTGCAGGCAATCATATTTACATCAAGAACGATAGCTCTTTGAATGATGGCTTTGAAGTCGTTACGCACCCCATGACACTACAGTATCATATGCAAAAGATGCCTTGGCAGGGACTGCTGCAGGAGGCTCTGTGGCTTGGCTACCGCTCCCACAAGGCTTCTACCTGCGGTCTGCATTGCCATGTAAACAGAACAGCTTTTGGAGAGAACTACGAGTTGCAGGAAAGCAATATCGCGAAGGTGCTGTTTCTGGTAGAAAAATACTGGGATGAGCTGCTTCGCTTTTCCAGAAGAACACAGTCCCAGATGGATCGCTGGGCTGCCCGTTACGGCTTTAAGGAACACCCTGAGCAAATTTTGCAGCAGGCAAAATGTTCCTGCATCGGCAGATATGCCTGTGTCAATCTGGAAAACTATCACACAATCGAATTTCGTATGTGGCGTGGAACGCTCAAATACAATACACTCATCGCTACTTTGCAGATGGTCACAAGACTCTGTGAGGTAGCGATGTTTTATTCTGAGAAAGAATTACAGGATATGAGCTGGTGGCGGTTTGTTTCACAGATCACGGAACCGGAACTGATTACATATCTGAAAGAACGTCGCCTGTATATCAATGAACCCGTAGAAATGGAAGAGGAGGAGTAAACTATGTGCTGCTTATATGGAATTTTGGATTACAAACAGATTTTGACAACCAGACAGAAAAATCATCTTCTGCGGAAGCTTTCGATTGCCTGTGAGGAACGTGGTACAGATGCAACAGGGATTGCCTACAACAAAAACGGACGTATGGAAATCCACAAAAAGCCGCTTCCTGCACACCGCTTCCGCAAGCAAATCCCCGAAGATGTAAATGTGGTTATGGGGCATACCAGACTGACCACACAAGGAAATGAGAAACTGAATTATAACAACCACCCTTTTCTGGGCTACTGTACAGATACACAATTTGCCTTAGCCCATAACGGCGTACTGCAGAATGAGTTGTTACTGCAGAAAAAATTTGAACTGCCCGCTACAAAGATCGAAACAGACAGCTATGCAGCGGTACAGATCATTGAAAAAGAAAGAACCTTTGACCTGAAAGCCATTCAGACGATGGCAGAAGTGGTTGAAGGTTCTTTTTGTTTTACGCTTCTGGATCAAGGTGATAACCTGTATCTGGTAAAGGGCAACAATCCGCTGAAAGTATATCACTGCAAGAGCCTCGGTTTCTACATCTATGCGTCTACAGAAGCAATCCTGCAAACTGGTCTGAAAAAAGCTGGCTTCAAGAAATATGCTTATACAGAGATTCCGATTGTGCAGGGAGATATTCTGATTCTGAAAGCTGACGGCAAGATTATCAAAGAAACATTCGATACAAGAAGATTGGAAGTGTATGAACCATTCTGGTATGGCTGGGGCAGAGCTTACAACCCTGTTTGTTGTTCCACCGCCTTATCCCCTACAGAAGATAAGGATATTTGCTATGGCAGCTATCTGGAAAGCCTCGTGGAGTATGCAGCAAATGTGGGTGTTTCCGAGGAAGAAGTGCTGTTCCTCTATGAAAATGGCTTTGAGGAAGAAGAAATCGAATATTTGCTCTATTCACCTGATATTCTGCAGGAATACATTGAGGAAATGGTGGAACAGGGGTATGTATTATATATTTGAAAAGGTGTACCTTTGCAGATATTGAAAAACGGCTGAAATAACGATAAAAATGCATCCATAAAGGTTGGTTTTGTATTTTCAGATATCTCTGAAAATGTAACCACCTTTACGGACAGGAGGTGTTGAAATATGACAAGTAAAATTATGGGCTATGTCCGTGTGAGTTCCAAAGAATAGAATCTGGATCGACAGCTTCTGGAATTAAAAAAATATGTTCCTGAAGAAAATATCATAGTGGATAAGCAGTCGGGTAAAGATTTAGAGCGTTCCGGTTATCAAGCTTTAAAAGGAGCGTTGGGACTTCGAACGGGAGATACATTATATATCAAATCACTGGATAGGCTTTCCAGAAATAAAGAGGACATCAAAAATGAATTGGAATGGTTCAAAAAGAATGGTATCCTTGTGATGATTCTGGATTTACCGACTTCTATGATTCAGGTTCCTATGGGGCAGGAATGGATCATTGAGATGATCAATAATATTTTGATTGAAGTACTGTCTAGGGGCTTTCTGAAAAGTCGGTGAGTTTAGGCTATTTTAACAAAATTGAGATAGCTGCGATATAAATGAACGCAAGAAAAGAAGTCGCTAACTTGTCATAACGAGTAGCGACACGTCTGAATTGCTTTAATTTCAAGAAAAAACATTCAATCAAGTGACGTTCTTTGTAAAGAATCCAATCACATTTCCATGGATTTTTGGTATTGGATTTTGGTGGAATAGCATAATCTCCATCATGTATTTGAATATAATCCAGAATTTCACTTGATCCATATGCTTTATCAGCCAGAATGGTACTATCGGAAATATCAACACTGGACAGCAATTTAACGGCAACTTTGGAATCATGGATATTTCCGCCTGTTAGATGGAAACAGATTGGATTTCCAAGACCGTCTACAACTGCATGAATTTTAGTCGTTTTGCCCCCTCTGCTATTTCCAATAAATTGATTATATTCGCTATTTACAGCCCCTTTTTAGCCCCGGCACTGTGGGGGTGTGCTTTGATAATTGTAGAATCTAAAGACAGATTTTCCATATCAGCATCCTGATTTAATTCCTGAAAAATACGCAGAAAAGTCCCGTCATCACGCCATTTGCAGAATCGGCTATATACAGTTTTCCACGGGCCATATCGTTCGGGAAGATCCTGCCAGCCAGCTCCGCTGCGGGCAAGCCAGAGCATCGCATTAAGCATAAGGCGGTTATCTTTTGGAGGGCGTCCCATTTTAGAGCGAGGAATCAAATCTTTTACTCTGTTCCACTGTTCTTCAGTTAATTCATAGCGTTTATTTCCCATATTTCATCACCAAGTTCAGTTTAACACATTTTCCTTGATTCGTCATTTTTGACTTTTCAGAAAGCCCCTAGTATACCCAGAGCATTATGAGTTTTTTTGAGTTGTAGTACCCTTAATCCTTCAATATACTCAAAAAATGAAAGCTGTATCTTTATAAGAGAGTAGTAGGTTTTGTGATTGATATCCTTTTTTGAGATAATAAAAAACTTTTGTAGCAAGCACGGCATTCTGACGGCAAATGCCCGCTTGTTAAGGGGACAACCCCCTAATACCCCCGTAAAAGAGGTGATTTCTTGAAGGAGTATAAAAAACTTTCGTTAAGGCTCTCAGAAAAGCAGTATAGACATTTGAAGAAGGATGCTGAAGCTGCAGGAATGAAAATGGAACCATATATGAGAGACTTGATTATGGGATGCGAGGTGAAGCCGCATCCGCCAGAAGCCTATAAAGAATTGTTGAGGGAACTATCCGTAATCGGTAATAATATTAACCAAATCGCTCATGTTGCAAATGCCCAGCAGAATATCAGTCCTGAAAAAAACTATGAAGCGATAAGACTGGTGGATGAAGCAATGAGAATAGTCAGAGAAGCATTCTGACATAGGTTATTGAATTAATGTATAATACAGAGGATATACTATTGATCTAAGATATATAGGAAACATTGGTCATTATAAGTAGATTTTTCTCCTTATAAATTGACTTTTCCCTTAAATTTGATTACTATTTAAGGGAAACGGAGGTGTTTAAGGGAATGAGGGCATTCAACTATTCAGCTATTAAAGAACAAAAATGGGATTCTGATATTCTTGGATATATAGCGGCGATTTATAAAGAAGCTGGAAAACAGGAATTGTATTTGAAACAACGTCCTGAGGAACTTGAAAAATTAGTGGAAATTGCAAAAATTCAAAGTACCGAAGCTTCTAATGCGATTGAAGGGATCGTAACAACAAGTACCCGTATCAAACAGTTGGTAGAGGAAAAAACAACCCCTAAGAATCGTGATGAACAGGAAATCGCTGGTTATCGTGATGTGTTGAATATTATCCATGAAAATTTTGATGCCATTCCTATTTCTCGGAACTATATTCTGCAGTTACACAAAATTATGTATAGCCATATGAATAACCCAATGGCAGGACAAACGAAAAATGTGCAGAACTATATTAGTGCAACTTATCCCGATGGGCATACAGAAATTTTGTTTACCCCATTACCTCCCCATGAAACTCCAGAGGCTTTAGATAGGATTTGTGAGGAATATAATAAAGTGATCGGTAATTTTGAATTAGAACCATTACTGGCTATTCCAATTTTTATTCACGATTTTCTCTGTATTCATCCATTCAACGATGGCAATGGTAGAATGAGTAGACTGCTTACAACATTGCTTTTGTATCGCAATGGATTTTATGTAGGGAAATATATCTCCCTGGAAGCAAAAATTGCTAAGAATAAGGATTTATATTATAATGCACTGAATAAAGCGCAGCATGGTTGGCATGATGGAACAGAAGATGTTATTCCATTTGTGAAATATATTCTCAGTATTATTCTTGCGGCATATAAAGACTTTGAAGATAGATTTTCTCTTGTAGAGAAAAAACTGCCGGCGATTGAAATGGTTCGCAAAGCAACACAGAACAAAATCGGCAGATTTACAAAGCAAGATATCAGAGAACTGTGTCCATCTTTAAGTATCAGTTCTATTGAAGCTTCTTTAAGAAAAATGGTAGATGCTGGTGAACTGAAACGAGAAGGTAATGGTAAAGCAACCTGCTATATCCGATTAAAATAATCCCTTATATCAATGGCGATTCCCTTATTATTTATATATTTTTAAGGGAATCTTTTTTTATTTAAGGGAAAGAATGTATTTATGAGGAGTGTTCAGATATGGCGTACAGCAAAATCAAACCAATTCGGACAAGATTGGACAGATGTGTTGATTATGTGATCGATACTGAAAAGACAGCTCTTACGGTGGCGATGGATTATATTGAAAATTCTGACAAAACTGAGCAATGCCTTTATGTCAGCACTTATAACTGTGGCAGGGAAACGGCAGTTACAGATATGCTGGCAACAAAGCGGAGGTGGGGCAAACAGGATAGGAAAAAGGCTGTCCTTGGATACCACCTGATCGTATCCTATGCGCCGGGCGAGGTGACAGCAGAAGAAGCCCATGCCTATGGGCAGAAGCTGGTACAAAGATTATTTGCTGATAAATATGAAGTTGTGGTAACGACCCATACGGATAGAGAGAATTTGCATAATCATATTGTGTTCAATTCGGTGTCTTTTATAGATGGCAAGATGTATCGTAATAATTTCAAAGATTATTTTGGTGATATTCGAGGTATATCCGATACCATTTGCAAGGAAAATGGTTTATCTGTAATTGAACCGAAAGAACATGGAAAACACTATGCCGAATGGCAGGCGGAGCAAAATGGAAAAACCACGATCAGAAGCATGATCCGCAAAGATGTGGATGCAGCCATTGAAAAATCTTTTAACTACCGCAGTTTTCTGGATGCCATGAGAGCCAGTGGCTATATCGTGAAATATAGCGAGAATGTAAAACACACATCTGTCAAGCCGAAAGGCGGTCAACGATACATTCGCTTATCATCGCTGGGAAAAGGATATACAGAAGCCGATATTCAGGAACGATTACGAAAGAAACGAACGTATGATGATTTTCGTTTTCATAGTAAAAAACGTAAAAATCATAACAAAATTCGCTTGACATGCAGTTTTCAGAAAAGCAGAAAGATCACAGGGATTAGAGCTTTATACTGGAAGTATCTATATCTTCTGGGCAAGGCAAAGAAAAAGGCAGGCAGAAGAAAAGTCAGTCCTTATCTGTATGATGATGTGATTCGCTTTGAAAAATATGTAAAACAGAATAAATTTCTTACCGAAAACAGAATAGATACTACAGAGGACATCGAGAAATTGATGTCTTTTTTTCATGGGGAAATATCCAGACTTCAGGAAGAAAGAAAAACGATTGGAAAGGGGGTGAGGCTTAGGGGAGAAAATGTAAAGAACGATACAGCATATCAGCAGTGCAATGAAGAATTGAAAATCTATCGGTGTAGGCTGCGGATGTGTGAGAACATTCTGGAAACAGAAGGGAGGATACGAACGAATCTACAGACATTAAAAGAATTGGAACGAAAGGAGGGAAAAGAACATGAGCCAAGGGAGCGAAGCAGCAGAACAAATGACAAAGGAAACTCTGCGGATCAGCGAAACAATAGCAAAACTGGCGGGAACAGGGGCTAAAAACCTTACGGTGTTTTTGGCGGCAGTTATGAAGGATAATGTGAAGATCAAAGGGAAAACGAATCTGAACACCCTTTTGAAAGAAGGTAAGGAACTGAAGGTATTTCCGATTCAGGAAGAATACCTGCATCAGTTTTCCAAAGAAGCGAAGAAATACGGCATCCTTTATACGGTTATCAAGGATACCAAAGCAGACCCACTCACATTCGACATCCTTGCCAGAGCAGAGGATGTGTCAAAGATCAACAGGGTATTTGAACTCATTGAATATCCAATTCCCGGCAGGGAGGACGAAAAAAAGATGAGAAACCATTATCAACAAGAGAGCAGATCAAGCGTGCGAGAGATTGGCTGGAATACAGACAAAGTGAATACGACTGATCGTAAATCTGTGATAGGGGAGTTAAACAAAATCAAAAAAGCAAAGAATGTTTCAGAGAAAGAACGGTGATCAAATGAAACGATTTTTATTTTGCATGGTATGTATGCTTTCTGTATCTGTAACAGCTTTTGGTGCCACTGCATATCCATCAAAGATAGAAACAGTGCAGAATGGCGGTAAAACGGAAATTCATAAGGTGTATGAATTGGGAGCAGATGCAGCACCTTCTTCCATTCCGCAGGACAGTTTTGAACAGGATGGCAAAACTTATGTGTTACAGGATATTTTGAAAAATGAGATTCCTTCCTATGAAACGAGGGAGATCATCGAACCTGTGACCGTAGAAAGTGAAACAAATAAGATGGAGGATATTTTTCCATTGATTCCTGCTGCAAAAGAAGTTCTGACGGATGATGGCTTTTCCGGCACTTTGCAGCTGGATGTGTCTATGATCCAGATCGAAAGCAAAGGAACAGGTACAAGCAGTTATACCATGAAAGCAATCAGAACATACCCGAACCTTGCGGGAGCAGATCTGCAGTATATTCCAAAAACAACAGAAGAAAATGGACATACCCTGCAGTTTGCATCTGTAGACTGGCAGAGTGATAACACAGCCAATGTTGATACCCATGCTATTACAGACAGATATACTGCTGTTGTGACCTATGAAGGCACAGGCACCCGCAGTTATAGCAAAGGCTATACGGTGACAGCAGAATATAGCGGTACTGTATCTAAAACTGCCACAGATACAGTACACAGCGATTTTCGCACAGGAAAATACTTTTCCCGTTGACCTGAATTTGATCTTGTTACCCCTATGTGGTGCAGGTGCAGCATTGGCAGTTCTGGCAGTAGTCCATTCCATGAAGAAAAAGAAAGGAGAGAGTGCGGATGAACAAAGCGAAAGTAATGAAATCAACGAAAGCGATTCTGCTGACAGCATCGATCCTGCTGATGACAACGACAACAATTACCCCGGTGTATGCTCTTGATTCAGATTTGGCGTATTCCTTCCATAACTCTGAAACAGGAAACTTTGGTAAGGCAACTTCTATCGATCCGGTTACTATTGTGGAAGCAACGAATACATATAACATCAATGTCAGCAAAGACAGTGCTTTTATCCCTCCTGCCTTTGGCTCTTATTCAGCGGATACAAAGGGTACAGGCGAACTTCTGACGCCGAATATTTCCGGTGTATCTCAGATGAGTATTGGTTCTGGCAGTATCAATGCTGTGACAAATACAGCGGTCAGTGGAGGAACAGTTGTGTATCCACCTTCCAGCGGTGTTTCCTCTCCCAATTACAATTATACAGAGAATAAATTTACTTTGCCCGATAGACTGTATTATTCTGATGGCAGTATTGGTAAATTGAAGATTGATGAAATTGACCTGTCTGTAAAGGTTTATGAAACAGAAAGTCTGGAAAGTCTTGCGAAAGGTGCAGGACATTTTAAGTCTACTTCCTGCTGGGATGGAAACATCGGTCTGTGCGGTCATAACAGAGGTGTAACGAACCATTTTGGCAAAATCCATACACTGGACAAAGGCGATAAAATCAAATACACAACAAAACTGGGTACAAGAACTTACAAGGTTGTTTCTGTGACTAAAATTGATGAAACAGATTTTTCCTATCTGCAGAGAAGCAGTGATAACAGAATCACACTCATTACCTGTGTTAATAACCAGCCGGCAAAGCGTTGGTGTGTACAGGCAGTAGAAGTGTGATTTTTTGCGTGAATCAGAAACTTCTAGGATAATAAAGAAAAAAGGAATGAAGAAAGGAAGTGTGATCCATGAAAAAATTAACAACGATGCTGATGACTGGTGTTTTAGCTGTCGGCGGTGCTGTAACAGCCTATGCGGATACGGAATATAAAACTGTAACATTGCATGATGCAAAGGTACGGTTCAATGACGGAGAAGTCCAGAATATCCAGTGCTATAACATTGAAGGATATAACTTTGTAAGAGCAAGAGATATTACGAATGAACTGGGTGTGGCAGTATATGCCATCCAGAATGGTACTGCTGGCGTCATGGTAGACCCTCACAACAGACCTACATCTACAGCAGAAGCGGAAGAGCTGACACAGCAGTCTGCCAAAGTTAAAGTAGAAAAAGGAGAACTGATATATGATGGCTCTGTCAGTGAAGCAGAATGTTTCCTGCTGAATGGCAGGTATTACTTCAAACTGGCGGACTTTGCGGATGCCAGTATATATGCGAAGGAAGGTACTCTGGAACTGGTGAATATCGAAGCGAAAGCAGGCATTGTAACGCAACCATTTATGCCGACATTTTATGGCATTGAAATCGGTTGGGATGAGGAAGAAAAAGTCATTGATGTGACATATACGATGATCGATTTGCAGAAAATGTTTGATGATATTCGTGGTGGAAAGGTACTGGAAGTAGAAAAAATGGACAGCGGAGAAATGGAAAATGTGGCAAAGACTGATATTTTTACAGTGCAGGCTCCTTTAACATTAGCCCCCAAAGAAGGTGAAATCCTGGCGAACATCCTGAACGATGAAAATAAAGCAGCTTATCTGGATGATGCTATGACAAAGCCGAATACAGAGAATTATACAAAGGCGTATTCTTATCTGGATTCTGGTATGATCGGACAGTGTACCTGGTATGCCAGAGGACGTATGATGGAAACTGTCGGGGAACGTATCAGACTGAATCCATTTCCCGGCAGCGGCGTGAATAACTAGGTGAAGAAAGCGCAGAGCGATGACTGCCCTGATGTAGATGGTGTAACAGACCCTTATGCAATTCAGCCGAGAAGTATTGTTACTTGGGATGGACATGCTGCATTTGTGGAATGGGTAGACTATGATAGTGAAGGTAATCCTGTGAAAGTATACTTCACAGAAGCCAACGCAAACCATAGAAGCACCAATAGAGTGACTGATGCATATTATACTGATTTCGATGCAACAGTTAAGGTCTGGGACTTCGATAAATTTATCAATAGAGGAGAATTTATCGGCTATGTTGTGGCAAAGTAAGTTGTTCAGAAGCATATCTTGATGGATTTGTAAATACTCTTTTTTACCGAAGTTTTGGATGGGATATTGTATAGATTGGCAAATTGACTTCTTATGCTAAAAATTGATAAAATAATAAAAGATTTTCGCATCGAGGAGAGAGATTGATATGAGTATTTTTTATGGTGAATTAGATAAAAAGGAACAGAAAGATATGATTTCTCTCTCTGGGGATAATGGGCAGAAAATTTGGATCAGTTCTCATAAATGGCTTTGTCCGCAGGAAATCATTTCCGAAGGAAGTGAAGTCCCTGATGCAATATTGCATCTTCTGAAAAAATGGTGAAAAGAAGTATATCAGATCCCTGAAAAGTATGAGATGAAGCATCGTGTGGAGAAGGCATCTATGGAATTTATCTATGAAGATAATTTCTTTGAGTTACATCCTGGTTCTGTTGCGGCATCTCATGAAGTGTTTCATCTGATTGCAGACAAAATCAAGAATGATTTGAAACATTTGGGTTGTCCTTATACCAAATATAATTGGGAAATGGACTGAGTTTAACAAAATATAGTCAATGAAGAAAAGCGGAAGATATATCCGCTTTTTTTGTTGCTTAAATTTAGAAAAAAGAAAGGAGAATAAATATGAAAAACACTTTGACAAAAAGAATATTTGGATTAGGTCTTTCTGCGGTGATGTTGTTATCATCCGTTTCAGTGGCATCGGCAGATAATTATGGCATTTCAACTTATGGCACAGTATATCATGCTAATCAGAAGTTTGATATTGCCAATGCTAGCTGTAGAGAAGCCATTCTCAAATGCAACGGCAGTACGGATTATGATAATTTTGCACCTGCACAGGTGAGTTGGACAAATCCTGCAAATGAAGCGTTAGATCAGGCGTATTGTATCAATCCTGCGTACCCTGGCTACGGGGATGTGGCAGATTATGGTATTGATATTGAACGTTTTGATAATAGCTGTGTTGTAGATGCTGGCGGTTCTGGTGGATCTGGTAAAACGGCAGGCTCCGCATCTTCTGCCGGCAATACCATTGCGGCATTTCTGGAAGGTGCAGTGAACTATGGGTATCCTTCTGTTTCTGCGGAAACACTGTTGGGTGGCAGTGCAGCTGATTATGGCGTTAGCCAGAGCCAGTTAGAGTATGCAGCATATCTGGCGACTAAGATGGCGATTTGGTCTGGTATTCATAATAACTATGGTATCAATACTTGGAGTGAGAATACAGGAGCGACCCAGTATCCCCATGCATTGAGGGTAAAGGTACTAGCTGCAACAAAATCCATCTATAATGCGGCAGGTAGTTATACACCCCATGACGGTCAGAGTACGGTAACACTGACTGCAGGTACACCTACATTGTCTGGTAGCAACTATGAAACGACATTTACGATTGCCAATACAGACAACAATGTAGATGGCTCTGATATGTATGTAGAAATGGCTGCAGGCGGTACATTTATGAATGGACTGACGATCTGTAATGAGAATGGTAAGGAGTACCCAACAACCAAAACATCCGGCGGTACAGAGCGTTATATCCTGCCTGATGGTACAACTGAGTTTAAGGCAGTTCTGGCAGACCCTGGTGACGCAGGTGCATCTGTAGAACTGAGATTGTACGTACAGCAGAAATCTAAGATTCTGCTGTATGGCAGAAGCACATCCGTAGGGGCACAGAACTATGTGCTGGCTGGTAATTTCTATGATAACCCTACAGCATCTTTTGTGATCGGTGATACAGGCGTTGTAGAAGACCCCGATGAACCAGTGACACCCAGCACACCCTCTGGCTCTGGCGATCTGGAAGTGATTAAACTGGATGCAAGGGACAATGCAACACCTTTATCCGGTGTGACTTTTGATTGCTATAACTCCAAAGGTCAATTGATTGACACAGGTACAACGAATAGCAGTGGTAAATGGATTCCCGAAATCCCCGGTTCCGGCACTTATACCATCATTGAACGAGATTCCGGAAATTCCTATCAGCTGACAGAACCAACTTCTCTGGTTATTACAGTACAGGACGATAAAAAAGCAACAGCCACTTTCCGTGATTACCCCAGCCAGACGGTGACGATGGAAAAAGAAGATGCCACTACAGGTAAACCTATCCCCGGCGTGGAATACGAAATCGTTCAGATTGACGGCGATGGAGCATGGAGGGCAACGGGTAAAACAGATAGTAACGGTAAAATTGCATGGGAAGATGTTCCTGATGGTACATATCTGGTGAGAGAAGTATCTACAGTTGAAGGATATATTTTGGATAGCACGCCTCAGTATGTAACAGTAAAAAATGGACAGGCCCCCAGTCTGAAATTCCTGAACAGTAAATTCTCTGGTCTGACGATTATGAAAGTCGATAAACAGACAGGTGAGACTAACTATTAAAAGTCAAGTCTAAAAATGAAATTTTTTGAAAGAATTACAAAAATATGTTTAGGGAAATAAGAACCTTGAAAATCGCATGACAAAAAGAGCATCTGAAACAGGTGCTCTAAAAGGAGATATTTACAGAAAAATTTAACATGCTTTTCTATAAGGTTGTCCTGACTTTTCAAGTTGATAAATCACCCTTATAAGTTTTTTAGCAGCATGAGAAACAGCAACCGTATAATGCTTACCTTCTGCACGTTTTTTGGCAAGATAAGCAGAGAAAGTTGAGTCCCAGCGACAAACGAACTTTGCAGCGTTAAACAGAGCATAGCGAAGATAACGAGAACCCCGTTTTTCCATGTGTGCATGGCAATTATCTAATTGTCCTGATTGATAAGTGGATGGTGACATACCTGCATAAGCAAGTATTTTATCGGGTGAATCAAAGCAACTGAAATCGCCGATTTCAGCAAGAATCATTGCACCCATACGATAATTGATACCGGGGATTGTAAGGATCGGTGACTTTATTTCATCCATAATGATCTTGATTTCGTTTTCTATTTCATCAATTTCGTTATCCAGTTCTTGTATCAGACGAATAGTATGCTTTAATTCTAGTGATTTAGCAGGCATATAAGAACCAATAGAAT
>CALASU010000145.1 GCA_937888765.1 uncultured Clostridia bacterium
CGCTGTCCCTCAAACTCCCTGCAAGGGGAATGATTCCCCTTGACCCCCATTTGCAGCCGCATATATGCGGCTGCGGTATCGGGTCAATATGGGGTTTGGGGCAGAGCCCCAAAAAATATTATATCATAAAATTGGGGATGAAACACGTTGAATGGCGACAAAGGGAAAAAAACAATATTAACATTTGAAAACGTATCAAAGCTGTATGACTACGGTACCCATTCCCTCAGAAATATCAATCTGGAAATCACAAAGGGCGAGTTTGTGTTTCTGGTCGGCAGGACAGGCTCTGGTAAGAGCACCTTTCTGAAGCTGATTACGAGGGAGCTGGAAGCGAGTTCGGGGAAGATTCTCTTTGACGGACAGGATATCTGTCAGATGAAGCACAACGAGATCCCTTTTTTGCGGCGAAAAATCGGTGTGATCCGACAGGGAGCAGGGATGTTTCTGGAGGACAGAACAGCGGCGGAGAACCTCGAATTTGTGATGCGGGCAACGGGACACCCTGAGGAAGATCTGCGTCCCAGAGCGTTAAAGGCATTGGGGATGGTTGGGCTTGGCAAAAAGGTCGATTTCCTGCCCAGAGAACTTTCTCTGGGGGAGTGTAAGCGGGTAGAGATTGCCAGAGCCTTAGTCAATAATCCAAAGCTCATCATTGCGGATGAACCCACAGCAAGCCTTGACAGAGATCTTTCGTGGGATATTATGAGCCTGTTTCAGGACATCAATGATCTGGGGGTAACGATGCTGATTGTGACACATGATAAGGATATCGTAAATATTATGCGAAAACGTGTCGTGACCTTTGCCAATGGGAAGATTCTGGGCGATGTGAAAAAGGCGAGATATGGGGATCTGATTTGAAAAATAAAAAAATTTTAAAAAACCCCTAAATGTTTTCCAAAATATACCGATATTAAAAATAGCAGGGAAAAACAGACATCAGCCGGCGATAGACGGATTTCCTTGCACCAATATGGTAAATCCACATAGCCAGAAATGGCCGAGGGGAAAAGGAGTTTCCCTCGATGTAAAAACAAGGAGGTATGACTTATGAGGATTCAACATAATATTGCAGCACTGAACTCTTACAGACAGCTGGGCACAAACAACACAGCAATGTCTAAAAACCTGGAAAAACTGTCCTCCGGCTACAGAATCAACCGTGCGGGCGATGACGCAGCAGGTTTGGCAATTTCCGAAAAAATGAGAGCACAGATTAAAGGTCTGGAAACAGCACAGAAGAACGCAAACGATGCGATCTCCCTGGTACAGACAGCTGAAGGTGCACTGACAGAAGTTCACTCCATGCTGAACAGAATGGCTGAACTGGCTACACAGGCATCCAACGGTACTTATACAAAAGCCGGTGAAAATGATGGTATTGCCGGTAACAAAGATACTGAACAGATTAAACTGGAAATCGAACAGCTGGTTGAAGAAATCGACAGAATCGCAAAATCCACAAAATTCAACGGTATCACACTGCTGAATGGTAATATGGATGGTACTGGTCGTGATATGCAGATCGGTACAGAAGCACAGACTTTTGATGTTCTGACAATCACAATTGCTGATATGTCGGCTACAGGTGCTAATCTGGGTCTGAGTGGTGTTGCTGGTAATGTTGCTACAGGTGGTTCTACTGCACAGGCTGAAATTGGCACAATTAAGAATGCAATCAATGAAGTATCTACAACTCGTGCTCGTCTGGGTGCATGGCAGAACAGACTGGAACACACAGTTAACAACCTGGGTGTAACACATGAAAACATCACAGCATCCGAATCTCGTATTCGTGATACAGATATGGCATCTGAAATGATGGCATTCACAAAGAATAACATCCTGAACCAGGCTGCACAGTCCATGCTGGCGCAGGCGAACCAGGTTCCTCAGGGCGTACTGCAGTTGCTGCAGTAAGCGCTTGAGAAAGCGAGCCGTTGTTTCGTTGCCGGTTATGGATGCATAAAGCTATAGGTTTCAGTTTTATCTATTGATAGAAATAACGGCAGGGCGGGTTTTTACCCGCCTTTTTCTTTTGCCTTCAAGAAGCAACAAAAATGAGGATGTCATTCGACATCCTCGTTCTGTTTATCTACGTGTAGCACCTGACGGATCAGAGAAAGATCCACAGGAGCTGCGGCAGCGATATTTGTTTCCTTTGCGGTGAGCAATTCTTCTCGCACAATGGAGATTCCGCGAGGGGCATCAATGGCAATCTTTACACGATCCGAACCGATGTCGGAAATGCGTACCACGATATCCTCCCCGATATGAATGGCTTCGCCCGCTTTTCTTTGCAGTATCAGCATCGTTTATTTCTCCTTTTTGAATTCATAAAAGGGATGTTTGAAGTCATAAGAGGAATCCTCCAGAATGACCTGCATTGCTTTTCTGGTAGTCCCATTGATTACCAGAGGGCAGCGCAGATTGGTTGTGCTTTTTTTCATATCCTCCTGCAGAACACAGATGGTATAGAATGCAGTTTCTTCCATAGGGGGATTTCCCACCTTTTTCAGATCTGCTTCTGTTACCTGAGGGGCATAATCGGGCAGGAAAACGAAAGGATTT
This sequence comes from uncultured Clostridia bacterium, assembly GCA_937888765.1. Classification (GTDB taxonomy): domain Bacteria; phylum Bacillota; class Clostridia; order Lachnospirales; family Anaerotignaceae; genus Anaerotignum_A. The sequence continues at coordinate 2,575 of CALASU010000145.1, forward strand.
GCTACAACAAAAGCCAGCTGTTCGTCTTCGAGATTCTGCAGACACAGAAGTCCTGCATTATCTTCTTCGAAGCGGATCAGCAGATATCTTTTGTTTTCTTCGAACCCGAAGATACCATTTTCAAAAGTGATTACCTCGTCTTCTGTATAAGGCATTGCTCCAAAATATTTTGTATTTGTCTCCATGTCAGACTTCGCTCCTTTTGCCCGTTATCGTTTGTTTTTTATCATGCTTTTACGTCAATAGGTTCATAGTTTGGATCCGCACTGCGGGGAACATACAGAGGATCACCCACATATTCAATCCGTACTTCGGGACGCTGAGCAACTGTGATCTCAATATCACCGGGGATAAATTCAAAGTCACCCTGCTGTGTTTTCCAGTCGAAATTCAGCTTATCCAGCTGATAATCAATGGTCAGATTGCCTTCTTCAAAGGAGATGTCCACACCGCCTTTGGGAATGAAATCAATGTTGTAATTGGTCTCTGCAGGCTGTGCGAATACATCTGTGTGATTTGCAATGATCTGTCCCAGTACATCCTGACCGAATTTTGCTTCTAACAGCAGATGACCTTCTCTTGCGTATGTTGCTGTTGCTTCATATGCAGCAGCGCGGCCTTTTTCTGCATACTGCTCTATACTCTGCTTTGCAGAAGGACGGATAGAGCTTCTTGCTTCAAAGGTATCCAGATGCAGCTTGATCGGGCTGCTTTTGATCCGTAAACCGCCTTCGTTTCTGGAAATTTCAAGGTCTGCAGATGCGTTGTTATACTCAAGCTTTGCATGGTTGATCTTCATTTCCAGGGCGATCGGGATGGTTGTAATTTTAATCAAAGGTTCCATTACTACACCTCCACACTTTCATGAAACATTATATTTGGATGCATTTTTGCTATAGGTTTTTATCTCATAAAGTCCAGCAGGGACTGGGAAACGATGTCTGTGCCTACTTTCAGAGCGGCATTGTATGCATAACCCTGCCATGTATAGCTGGAAATGGCTTCTGCCATGTCCACCTGTTCCAGATCGACGATACGAGTATTCAGCGTATCGTTATGGTCTTCCAGACGACTAACAGTACCGTCAAGGAACTGCTGTTTTGTACCCAGATCGGCTTCAAAGTTGGTTACATGCTGCAGACAGTCTTTGAATTTACCCAATCTTGCGCGGAATGCATCTTCATCAAAATTGGGTTCTTCTAAGATATCTGCCATTTCACCCAGCAGAACAACTACGTTGTTGGGCAACCCTTCGTCGTCAGTGCCGTAACCCAACAGATTGATACCGGGGGTTGCAGTGTTGAAAACACTTGTGCTGACCATCTGACCGTTAGTATCTTCTTTTAAGCCAAAGCCCAGATCGACATTCAATGTATCCTCAGTGAGAGGCAACATAGCGGCTTTATCCATAACATTTTTGCCAAGGTATTCCAGTGTGCCGTCTGCTTTCAGTTCAAAAGGGACTTCGTGTGTAGCTTCGCCGCTGAACAGGAATCTGCCGCCAACCTGTGTATTGGCAGACAGTACGATGGACTGCTGCATCCCTCTGAGGGTTTCTGCATATGTCTGTCTGTCGGAGAAGCTGGTGTTTGTGCCGTTGATGGATTCCAGAATATCGGGCTGAATATCGTTTGCCATGATATCGGAAATCTGCATAGCGGAAGTACATACCTGATCCATCAGAGCCTGTGTCTGCTTTGTCATTTCCAGATGAGAGGCATTTTCTCTGTACTGTTTCCGCAGCTTGAACGCACGGTTAGCTGCTGCGGGGTCTTCTGCACTTGTATTAAAATTTCTCTGTGTCAGTACAGTATGCTGTGCTTTATTCCAACGATTGAGCGCACCGGTTAATTCACGGTTATAACCCATCATAATTGCTTGTGTCGTAATACGCATAGGGATTCCTCCTTTAATTTATTTTATACCCGGCTGCGGTCTGTTATCTGCCGACTACACCTGTACTGCTGATCAGTGTACCCAGCATTTCATCCAGCGCAGTCATCAGACGGGCGGAAGCGTTATAGGATTGCTGATAACGCATGATGTTCATGGCTTCTTCGTCAAGGCTGACACCTGTTACAGCTTCACGGTTCTGTGCAAGTGTGGAAGACAGCTGAGAATAGTTATCCAGTTTTTCTGTTGTGGACTGGATATCCAGACCCAATACGTTGCCGATATTGGTAAAGAATTCTTCAAAGGTACCTTTGAACAGCGTTTCTCCGGTGGAAGATGTATATTCCATTTTTTCTCCGAACAGAGAAATCATATGCAGGATATTGTCATTGGAACCGGAAGAAGGGTTTGCCTGAGCAGAAGCAGTAATACCATATTCATTCTTTGCCCAGCCCTCTGCAATCTGGATGTTGCCTGCATCAATTGGAGCACCATCGCTGCTTTCAAAGAGGTCATGTGTGCTGCCATCTCGTGTATTGGCTGCGTTCATAACAGCAGCAAATTTGTTTGCCAATGTATCCAACATACCGTGGAAGTAACCGATACCACGGATATTTTCGGGATTTTCAGCAGGGTAATCATATTCGCCTGCGTAGTTCAGCATTTCCAGTGTGCCTTTCAGGGAACCGTCTAACAGTATTTCATTAATGGAATCAATTGCTTTGCCGTTGTCTACAGATTCTTGCAGAGCCTGTTCAGCATCAGCCAATTTCTGCTGTGCTTTCGTTTTGTTGATAGCAGCAAGATTACTGCCGCTGATGGCAGCACCTGTAACCACATGTGCAGGAACGGCATCGGGCGCGAATACATCTGCAGGATCTGCAGGCAGAGCGTTGATTGCTGCGTCATAAGCATCTTTTGCTGCTATATATTCCTGTTTGTAGTTGTTTACTTTCGCCTGTGCGGAAGAAACTTCGCGGTTTTTGGCACGTACATCTGCTTTGGCATCACTGAAGGCGTCTTCGGCTGTTTTTACAGCTCCTTTTGCTGTTTCTACAGCAGCTTCTGCATCGGTTACCGCTTTTTCTGCAGCGGCTTTTTCAGCCTCCGTAGCGGTTTCCGGCAGATTTGCCAGTGCTTCCTGTGCTGTTGCCAGTGTTCCCTGCGCTGTGGCCAGTTTTTCATTTTCTACGGCAATAGCAGCTTCTTTTTCGCCTGCAGCTGTCTGCAATGCAGCCAATTCGCCCTGCAGAGTGGTCAGTGTATTGTTGTATTCTGTCCACTTGTTATGTTTTTCAGAAAAAACGGGTGCGATATCGTTATAATTCTGTTTTAGTGTTTCGGGTTTAGCCGCTTCCGTTGCTCTGTCCAGTGCTTTTTGAGCCGCGTTTACTGCAGCTGTCAGCTCTGCATCATCGGGGTCTAATTTGCTCAGACCGATATTCCAGTCGTCGCCCTGTTTTTCCAGTTCGAGTTGTCTGGTCTGTTCATCAGCAATCAGTGTGATTTTTTCCCCGTTTTTGCCAACCATAGAGATATGCAGTTCATCTACTGTGGTAGAATCGGAAACCTTTACGGGTTTATACAGTACATTGATCTTTGTGTACTGTGCCAGTTCGTCGATCAGCAGATTTCTCTGGTCTTTCAGTTCCAGAGCACTGTCGCCCATGATTTCATTGCTTTTAATGGTTTTATTCAGATCACGAATGGAAGTCAGGATTTTATTGACACGGGGAACGTCTACGTTTTCCAGATCGTAGGCAAGGTTATCTTCTACTTCCTGAATACGTTTGTCGTAATCATGGAAGAGGGTTGTCAGTGCCTGACAGGAGGAACGTACCATAGTGTCAAATTCCTTATTGCCGACTTCGTTGCTCAGCTGTTGCAGCTTTGCCAGAATATCACCCAGCTGGTTGAAGATACCGCCGTTGCCCAGTGTATCATCGCCCATGTTGCGCACTTCATCCAGAATGTTCTGCAGATCGCTCAGAACTTCCAGTTCAACTTCGTGTTCGCCAACATGTGCGACTTCGTTGCGGTAACGCAGGTCGAGGAAGGGGTCTCGGAGCTGAGATGTGCCTGTTACCAGAACACCGTTGCCGATATTTACGTTATATTGGGAAGCATAGCGATAGGTGCCGTTGAAGTTCAGGCTGACCTGATCGATACGCTGTCTTGTGTAGCCTTCTGTTGCGGAGTTTGTTAAGTTATGACCGGTCAGGTTCAGACCATGCTGGCTGGCTGCCATACCCTGACGAGCTGTCATAAAACCGCCAAATGTTGAGTTAATCATATCTTTACACCTCTGTTTCTATTGGCTGTTGTTTTCGAGTTTCAGATTCTGCGGCTGGTAAAGCTGCCGGGGGCAGGCTGTTTTCTGATGCCCTGTTCCGAATAGGAGGGGGTTGCCCCTGTCATCTGTTCCAGCTGTTTGTTAACGCGATAGAGATTGACTTCGATCGCTGTTTTTGCTCTATGATAAATTTCCTGATAGTCAGTCAGTGTTTTTTGCAGTTCGGTGAAGGCTGCCTGCAGGGAGGCTTTGTCCTCTCCGTCTACGGTTTCAATGATCTGCTTCAGGGTCAGAGTTTCGGCACCCATTGCCTTCTGTATGGATGTACGCTTCAGATCCAGTCCTTTGGAACGAAGCACAAAGGCCTGTTCTTTTTTGATACACTCTTCCAATGTCAGGATATGATTTTTCATGGCTGCCTGAAATTTTTCTTCTTCTACGATGGAGAGTTCCTGTAAAAATCTGGTAGTGTCCTCCAATACTTTCAGCAGTTCTTCTGTATGGCTCATATCAAGATTCCTTTCTTTTCAAATTCGCTCAGAATAAACAGGCGGCAAAAAAGATGCTCCCGTATCGAGGGCAATCTGCCGCTTTCAGGACAGGAGCATTTTTTTTGCAATTTCATCAATTACGATCTGATAGCTGCCGCTCTGTACCTGTGCTTTCAGTTCATCCACCTTTTGTGATTCCGTAGGGGCGGAGGCTTCCTTCATGATTTTGCGAGAAAGTTCCCTAGCGAAAATCATTTCATCAAAAGGCTCTCTGGAGCTGATCGTGATTTCATCGAAATTTTTGCCTGTATTTCTTGTAGTGCTGCTCACAGTCGGCTGCTGTTTTGTTTTTACAGCATGAATATGATGATTGATGTAGTTTCCTTCTCTGGCTATTTTCATTCTGTTCACCTCGCAGTCAACGATTATACAAGATTTTTATGGGCATTTCTGTTTTTACAGAAATACCCGTCTAAATAGTATATCGTCATAAATGGGTATAAAAATAACACCTGAAAGTGGTTTTTTTCGCAGTTTCTCAGCTTTTTTTCAAAAGCAAAGGACAAATGAAACCCGCAGAAATACAAGGAATTCTGCTGTAGGGACTGAAAAATAAAAAAGTGTTCCCGCTTTCTTCGGAGAAAGCAGGAACACTTTTTAATGGGATTTATTTCTGATTCATATAGATTACTTATATGCATTCAGATATTTCATAATGGCAGCGGGCATCTGTTCGCAGGGGTATTCTGCTACAACGGCACCCAGCTTGTATGCTTCCATGGGCATACCATATACAACACAGGATTCCTTGGACTGACCCAGTGTATGGAAGCCTTTCTGACGCATTTTCAGAAGCCCCTTTGCACCGTCCATGCCCATACCTGTCAGGATGATACCCATACCTTCCAGTACGTTGTCCGCCATAGAGGAGAATAATACGTCAACAGAGGGCATATGACCGCTTACTTTCTGCTCTTTGGTACATTTTACGGTATAATGCATACCTGTTTTTACCACACGCATCTGATAATCGCCGGGGGCAATCAGTACCACGCCGCGTTCTACCAGATCGCCATTTTTGGCTTCACGCACTTCCATCTGACAGATACGGTTCAGACGTTCTGCGTACATGCGGGTAAAGCCCTCGGGCATATGCTGTGTAACCACGATACCGGGGGTATCTTTCGGCAGATTTTTCAGAATGGCAAGGGTTGCTTCTGTACCGCCTGTGGATGCACCGATAGCGATGACAAAGGAATTCAGTTTGATAGAATTGTTTGTCAGTCGTGCATTCAATGCATTCAGTGCAGAATAGCCGACCGGTGGTGCAGAGGAGCTTGCGGGCGCACCGGGTCTTCTGCCGGGTGCGTCTGTAGGTTTCGCTGCCGCTGCCGCAGGTGTCAGAGGCTGTGTAGGCACTTTTACCTTTGCGATAGAAGCAATCTTGATCTTTGTAACCAGATTTACGATGAATGTAGGTGTTTTGATACGTACATTATCGGGCTTACGAACGAAATCGACCGCACCTGCAGAGAGGGCGTCGAATACATTCAGATTCAGAGAAGACACCAGAATAACGGGGATAGGGTGCTTGGGAATCAGCTGACGCAGGAACTGGATCCCTGTCATTTTGGGCATTTCGATGTCCATAGTGATAACATCGGGCTTTAATTCGGGAATTTTACGCATCGCATCAAACGCATCGACCGCATAGCCAACCACTTCCAATTCGCCGTATTTGGAAAGGTTTTCAATCAGCAGCTTACGGAAAATGATACTGTCGTCTACGATAAAAACCCTGATCTTTTTCATAGAAATACCTTCTTTCCTGTTTTACGGAATCGTTTTTCCGTTTAAAGCGGCTTCCTGTAGGTAGCCGGCATTACATAATGATACTTGGAGTTTGCACGGTTTACGCTTTCGGAATGACCGATCATCAGATAACCGCCGGGAACGGTTGCGTTATAGAATCGTTCAATCAGCGCATCCTTTGTGGGCTGGTCAAAGTAAATCATTACATTACGGCAGAAAATAACGTCGAAATGTGTTTTAAAACGAATGGGGTCCATCAGATTGAAAGGACGGAAAATGACGTTGTTTTTCAGCTCATCGGAAACCATAACTTTTTCGGGATCTGCTGTTTTTCGGAAGAAGCGTTTCTTCCAGCTGTCGGGCAGATCTTTCAGAGATTCTACATGATATTCGCCTCTCTTGGCAGTACCCATAACATTTGTGGAAATGTCTGTTGCCAGAACGCGCGTATCCCATGCGCCTGCATTGGAGCCGAGATAATCCTTGATACACATGGAGATGGTGTAGGGTTCTTCCCCTGATGAACAGCCTGCACTCCAGATATTCAGGGATTTTGTTTTCTTTGTAGAAACCAGATAGGGAAGGACAGTATTTTTCAGAAAATCAAAATGTTCCTTTTCCCTGAGGAAATATGTATAGTTTGTGGTAAGCTTATTGAGCATTGTTTCGATGTCGCTGTAATTTTTTGTGGAAACAATGTGATCAACATATTTTGTAAAATCAGCAAAGCCTTCGTTCTGCAGTGTTGTCTGCAAACGGCTCTGAATCAGCTGTTTTTTCTTGGAAAGGTCAATGCCGTAGTTTCTTTGTACAAATGTGATCAGTCTTACAAAATCAGAATGGTTGATCTCTACCATGCTCATTACCCCCCTTTGTATTTCTAAAATCATACGGATAAGAGAAATTCTCTTATCCGTAAGTATTTTTTTAATTTTTAGTTTTGTGATCGTTTAGCCTTCAATCAGTTTTTCGCAATCCATCAGGAACAATGTTTTGTCATTGCCCAGAGAAACCATCCCGCTTACCAGCTCCTGTTTGTTGTGAGGAGAAGGAGGGGAGATCTTGCTTTCATCAATGTCAGCTACCAGAGAAACGGTATCTACATAGATACCAACCTGAATGGAGTTTACTTCCAGTACGATGATACAGGTAGAGTTTGTTGCTTCACATTCCATTTTGCCCATCTTGGAACGGATATCAATGATGGGAATGATCTGACCTCTGAGGTTGATGATGCCTTTGATATAGCCGGGCACTAGAGGCAGGGGGGTGATGTGGTAGCTTGTGATGATTTCGATGATATAAGAAGCTTTCACGCCGAAATCCAGACCGTCGGAAATGAACAGCAGATATTTCTGAGAAAGCTCGTCAGACAGATTGAGTGTTTCCAGCTCTGTGTTGATTGCTGTTACAGATGCTTCAGTAGACATAGTGCTTTCCTCCTTTTATTAGTATTGCTGTGCCATCTGGTAAAGGTTCAGAGGGTCAAGGATGATTGTGATGTTACCATCCCCCAGAATGGAGCAGCCTGCGATACCTGCTTCTTTGATGCCGAAGTTGTTGAGGTAAGAGGACAGGGGTTTTACAACAACCTGATGCTCGCCCAACAGTTCGTCTACGAACAGGCAATAGGATTTATCTGCTGTTTCCAGCCACATCAGGATACCGTCTTCAATGTTGGTAACCTCTGTGGGGATGTTATACAGTTCGTGCAGACGGAATACAGGATAGAATTCATCCATACGTTTTACGATTTCGCCGTGGTTTGCGTCGTTGATGATTTCATCTGCAGTTACTTTGAAGGACTGGCGGATATTCATGATGGGGATTGTAAAGATGGAATCGCCTACGGAGATTTCCATACCGTCTGCAATCGCCATTGTCAGAGGGATTTTCAGGGTTGTTTTCATACCCATGCCTTCTTCACTTGTGATTGTTACAATACCGCCAACCTTTTCTACATTTTTCTTAACAACGTCCATGCCGACGCCTCTGCCGGAATACTCGGTTACTTCTGCGTTAGTGGAGAAGCCGGGCATCATCAGCAGATTCAGGATTTCACGTCTGCTGTATTCGCTTTCGGGTTTGTAAAGCAGACCGTTTCTTGCAGCCTTTTCCAGAACCTTTTCGGAGTTTACGCCTTGACCGTCATCTTCGATGCAGATGACAACTTCTGTACCTGTGTTTTCAGCGGACAGAATGATGCGGCCTTTGGGGCTTTTGCCTCTTGCGATACGTTCTTCAGCTGTTTCTTCGATACCGTGGTCCATGGAGTTACGCACGATATGCATGATGGGGTCGCCGATACCATCCAGAACTGCCTTGTCAACTTCTGTTTCTTCGCCGATGATCTGCAGTTCTACATCTTTGCCCAGTTTCTGGCTCATGTCGCGGACGATACGGTTCATTTTGCTGAATACACCTGCGATGGGCAGCATACGGATACCCATAACGATATCCTGCAGTTCATCTGTCAGTTTTCTCAGCTGTCTTGCGGATTTTGTAAAGTTATCCAGCTTTACGCCCTGAATGTCGGGGGAGGAAGTTACCATGGATTCTGTGATAACGATTTCCCCTACAATTGCCATCAGATTGTCCAGCTTGGAAAGGTTTACGCTGATTAAGCTCTGTTTCTGCTGTGCTCTCTGCTGTGCGGGTGCACCGGCAGAAGTATCTGCAGCAGGAGCGGCAGCGGCGGGAGCAGCGGCTTTTTTCTCGGGAACAGGTGCAGCTGTTTCTGCGGGAGCAGCGGCTTTGGGTTCTTCTTCGACAACGGGAGCGAGAGCAGCATCGTTGATATGTAATTCAAAGCTGCTGATATTGCCCATGCTCTGTACGATTTCGGAAGCCTTTTCTGCAAGAGCCTGTTCTGTGAAGGAAAGGATCAGACCGTTGTGAATGATGATATCACTTGTGTCGGGATTGCTTTCCACATCGGAAGGATAGAATTTGAAATCCAGACCTTCTTCCATCAGTGTATTGACTACCATAAATGCACGGAGGTTTTCCATGCCGATGCCTTCGTCAAAACGGATGCACAGGAAGAAAGGAGAATTATCAGGGCAGACAAAATCCTGAGAGTCATCGGAAAGTGTCGCAGCAGCAGGTGTAGCAGCTTCTTCGGGAGCCATTTCGCCAAAGGCTACTTTAATTTTGTCTACGTAGCTATTAATATTTTCCTTCAGATTGTCGATATTCTCAGTGAGGGTTTCGCCGTTTTCGACTTTTTCAATTTCGGAACGCATGAAATCAATTGCTTCAAAGAGCATATTGAAGATTTCACGGTGCAGTGTTTCATCACATACTGCATCAAAAGCCTCAACGCCTCTGTCACGAACGAGGAAGAACAGATCTTCCAGTTTGTGTGCAGTTGTCATGAGGGAGTTGAATTCCATCATAGCGGAAGAACCCTTGATTGTATGCATGATACGGAAAATTTCATTTACAGCGTCTACTGTGAAGCGTTCGAGTTTTTCTGTTTCCAGCAGAATTTCGTCGAGCTGATTCATCAGAGAGTTGGTCTCGAACAGATAAGTTTCGAGTAATCCAGCCATATCGTTATCCATAGGTATACACCACCTTATCAATTTTTGAATAATGCCTATCATGTTTAATATCGACCAAAAAGAAAGAATATTTATAGTTTATATCGACAGAAGGTGAATTTTTCATGTCAAATATTTTAAAAGTCAGTGTGCCGACCGGGGGGCTGGAGAATAATACCAGAACGAACCCGATTACGGTAAACGACGCGAATATACAGAATATTGTAGACCCCGGCAAAGTCGTAAAGCCGGATGGACAGAAAACCAATTCCGACAGGAATATGGGGGCAAACTATGAATCGAATTTTCAGAATTTTATTGCTGCCCTGCGGGAAAGACCGGAACTGATTGAAACGCTCAAAAACATTTATTTTCAGATGGGTTCCATGGTAAGCTCCGGCATCGGAGAGGATTTTGCGGCAGAGATCGCGAAATTTCTGGAAATGACAAAGATGACGCCCGAGGAGGCTGTGAAATTTTTGCAGGAACAGGGCAGTCAGAATAATAAATTTTCTTCGGAGCTGTTTCAGGCACTGAAAACGGTGCTGAACAATACAAAATCTGTAGAGCTGAAAACATCTATTCTGACGTTTCTGAAGGCCTATAACGATGTTTCTGCCAGCGGCAATACACTCAAAAATATTGTTTCTGTATTGAAATCCATGTCGAAATATATGCCCCAGAGCTACAGACAGGGTTTGCAGGAGGCTGCCGCGAATCTGGAAAAAAACAGCACACTTGGTGCGGCGGAAAAAAATATTACCGTATTGAAGCGGGAAATTATCCCGTTTCTTTCTGCGTATACTCAAAGAACACACGATATGGGCAAGGTAAGGGATTTTATCACACTGCTGACACTGAATACGGCAAGATATGAAAGCGGGACAATGGAAAAACTGCTGAGTGAGTTTCAGAAGATGTCCTCTTTTCAGGATTTCAAAAAGGTCTTTGGGAATGACCTGCAGGCTGTATTTGAATCTTTCCTGCAGGAGCTGACAACAGAAAAAAGCAGCAGCTTTGCCGACAGTCTTCTGTCAACGATGGAAAAAGCATTGAATGGCGAGGGTGGCTATGAAACAAAAACAGTATTCCAGAATATCATGAGTGCCTTGCTGCTGAATGAGAGTGTATATATGCCTTTACAGCATTTTATTTTCCCGCTGGAATTGTTTGGCAGACAGATGTTTTCCGAAATGTGGGTAGATCCCGACTGCGGGCAGAAGGGCGGCATAGATTACGAGGGAGAAAAAGTACGCAAGCTGCTGATCAAGTTTGATATCAAAGATGTGGGCTTTTTTGATCTGATTCTGCTCAATCAGGGGAATAAACTGGATATGCAGCTGAGATACCCCGAAAAATATCAGCCAATGGAAAAAGAAATCCGAAAAGGTATCACAGAACTGGTCAATCGTAACGGGCTGGTATGTCAGAAACTACTTTTGACAAAATCCACCGTACCTGTTACCATTTCAGAAGTATTCCCTCAAATTTACGAAAGGAAAAATGCAATCAATGTCAAGATATGATAATGAAAGATTAAACCAGAAGGCAGTTGCCTTAAAATATGACGGTACAGACATTGCACCCGTTATTGTGGCAACGGGACTTGGCTATATGGCGGAAAAAATCGTACAGACGGCAATTGAGCAGGATGTGCCTGTATATGAGGATACTTCTCTGGCAACCCTGCTTTCCAGACTGGAACTGGGCGAAGAGATTCCGCCGGAATTGTATCAGCTGGTGGTTGATATTTACGTGTATTTTCTGAAGTTTTCCTTTGATAAGAATGATAAGGAAAAGAAACCGGAGACACCTGCTTCGACAGAATCGATACAGGAGGATACACAGCCTTGACAAAATCCATATAAAAGGAGTGGAGAATGATGAAAGATCGTTTTATGCTGATCGACAGCTCCAATAAAGTCATCTGTGAAGGGGTGGTAAAGGAGCTGTTTCGCGGCGAAGGGGAATTCCATGTAGCAAATGGAACGGCGGCACTGAAAGACTTTGAAGTAGGGGATATTGTCCGTTTTGCTTTCCAGAATGGCAGAAAAGGTGTCTTTCAGGGGGAGATTGTGGATATTCTGAATAACAAAATTATTCTGGAGGGAATCCGCAGCCTGGGCGGTGCTGTAAAAGAGGATATCCGTGTGAGTACGGATTTTCAGAGCCGTGTGTATATGAAGGATGAGGAAGGGCAGATCATTGCAAAGAATGTGGTGATTGCAGATATCAGTGCAGGCGGTGTGCGTGTGCTGGTCAATTCTCCCCTGCCCATGAATCGAGTGATAGAAGTGGCAATTCCCTATTATACAGAATATATCATTGTGGAAATGCAGGTTATCCGTGAACTGGAAAACGATAGGGACAGAGAATTTTTCCGAAAAAGACACAGCTATGGCTGTCAGTTCCATAATCTGTTAAATACAGAAGAAAGCATGATTCGGGGCATGGTATTTTATATTGGGGCGAAGGCGGCGAAGAGTAACTAAGGTAGACAGGAGGAAACGCAATGAAGAGAAAATTGAACTTTCCAAAGCGACTATTTGCGACAGTGCTCAGTGCAGTGATGGCGTTGACAACTGTGCCTGTGATCGGTACAGAAACGGCGCAGGCGGCTGTGAATACCCTGACAGGTGTCAGTGAAACACACTGGGCAAGAAATTCCATTGAAAAAATGGTAAACCAGAATATTCTCAGCGGGGATAAGGACGGCAATCTGCATCCTGACCGTCCTGTAACCAGAGCGGAATATATCGCTATGATCAACAGAGCCTTTGGATATGATTCTGTAAGAAAAGGAGATTTGCCCTTTAAAGATATTGAAGGCACAGAATGGTATGCCGATCACATTCGTATTGCATACCAGCAGGGATATTTCTCCGGTATTGATAAAAGCACTGCAGGGGCAACAAGACCAATCACAAGAGAAGAAGCAGCGGCAATGATCTGCCGTAATCTGAAGATTGAGAGCACAACACCGCAGATTGACAAGTTTGCTGACGGCAAAACAGTAAGCCAATGGAGTAAGGCTGCGGTAGGTGCGGCTGTGGATAAAGGCTTTATTCATGGTTATACAGACGGCTCCTTTCGTCCGAAAAACAATATTTCCAGAGCGGAAGCGGCGACCATGTTTTCCAATGCAATGGGGACAATCTACAGCAGAGGCGGCAACTTTGGACAGGGGATGATTGAAGGTAATGTAACGATTGCCAGCTCTCGTGTGAATCTGCAGGATACTGTGATTACAGGAGATCTGTATATTACAGAAGGGGTCGGCACAGGTGCTGTGAATCTGAGAAATGTAACGGTACTGGGTGAAGTGATTGTCTGCGGCGGCGGCGAAGGGAACTTCGGCGGCAACAGCGTTACGCTGGATAGCTGTACCATCTGGAAGCTGACAGTAGACGGTCCCGAAACCAGACCCGTTTCTCTGTATGCAAAAGGAAATACCAATATTCCCGAAACCAATATCAAATCTACTACATATCTGCAGAATCATCCCGAGACAGAGGTTGGGTTTGATAATATCGAGGTGAAAGGACCTGTAGAAACCAAACTGTATCTGGCAGGCGGCAGCTTTGAAAATGTAGCAGTCATGCAGCCGGAAAACGGTGTACTGTTAGGCAGAGGTACAGTGAAAAATCTGACAGTGGATGAAGATGCGATAGATTCGCAGGTAACACTCGACAGAAATGTAGTTGTAGAAAATATGAATCTGGACAGCAATGCGGCAGTAACAGGCAGAGGGGATATTGAAAATCTGATTGTTACAACAGATAATGCATCCGTAGAATCTCTGCCCGATCAGGTAGAAGTACGTCCCGGATTCACTTCCAATATTGCGGGACAGGAAATGACAAGCCTGGATGCAGATGAGTCTTCTTCTGCGCCTAAGATTACAGCAGGCTATCCGAAAGCAAGAGAGATCACATCCTCTGCGGCAAAGGTATATTTCCAGACAAATAAACCCGGTACGATCTACTGGGCATTGACCTATGATGATGCAGAAGAACTGGATGAAGATGAAATTTTAAAACCTACAACCATTACAAGAATTCAGAAATACGGTACTTTGAAAGTGGATGAATCTGAAAAAGAAATCATGATGTCTTTGAGTGGTATGGAATCCAATGCAACGTATGTACTGTCCGCGGTACTGGTAGATGCCAGAGAAGATGTCAGCCGTATCAAGGAAGAAGAAATCGAAACAGCGGATCAGACACAGCCCGGCTTTGTGAGCGGTTATCCAAGAACCGTACCGCACGCAAGCAACAGCTTCCTGATTCAGGCAATGCCTACAAAAGCAGGTTCTCTGTATTGGGCAGTCTTCAAAAAAGGTGCGGCAGCGCCCACTGCATATCAGCTGAGAAGCCAGAATCTGGACGGCGATATCTGCCATGGCAAAGTGGAAGATATTGAAAGAAATATTGAGTATGAAAGAGAAGTTGTTCATACTGACCTGCATGAAAAAGAAACATATGATGTTTATGTGATGGTAAGTGACGGGGAAAGAGATTCCAAGATCGTAAAACTGTCCGCAGTGACGAAGGATACAACCCCTCCTAAATACAAACCCGATCCCAGACCTGACAAAAATGACAAAAAAATGGTCAGTGCGACACTGGGGGCAGATGAGCCTTGTACGGTTTATTATGTTCTGGTTGACTGGGATGACCAGTTCCCTGTACCTGTACCTACAGATCCAAGCTATCCGAAACAGCCTGAACTGACTTCCGATGCAGCAAAAAAACAGGTGCTGAATGGCAACAATGTGCTGAAAGCGGGGAAGGCGAAAGTAAAAGACAGTGCGGAAGCAACTGTAAAAGTGAGTGGTCTGGCGGAAGAAACACCATACCGTATGTATATGCTTCTGGAGGATGAAGCGGGCAATCTGGCCGATGAAGTAAAAATGGTAGAGGTAAAAACAAGGGACGTAACTCCTCCCGTAGCAAAGATAGAATTTGAAAACAGTATTGAAGGCAAAGCCGATGTAGAAGAAAATATCATGCTGGTATTCAATGAAATTGTTTGCTACCCTGTAGCAGAAGCCCTGCTGAAAGATCAGGTCAGAAGTACATTGAAAGACGGCGGTATTTTTAAACTGCTGGATGTCAGCTCTACAGAAGAAGTAGAAGTAGAGATTGATTATGAAAAGATTTCCTTTGAAGAAGGAGAAAAAGGTGCAACCATTGTTGTATTCCCTCCGGAAGCATTTAAAAATCCTTCCGGTACGCAGGGGCTGAACAGTGGGGCAACCTATAAATTCATTCTGAACAAACTGATGGATACTACCGGCAATACCATCGACAAGGATCTGGAGCTGCCTGTATTCCAGACAGCACCTCCGTTGGTGATTCTGACACAGACAAATAATCCATTTGATCCCAAATACAATGATGTGGATTATGCATTTACCATGGAGCCTGAGGCTCAGCAGACATCTGACCGTGTGCTGTTTGATATAATTTTTGAATCAGATACAGATATCTCTTTTGAACTGTACAGATGGGATAAGACAGAAGACAACCCCACATTAAGATGGATACAGATCAACCCTGCAGAAGGTACAGCGCTGGATAAGAATACACCCGGTGTTACACTGCATCAGATACTGGATGTCCATGTGGGCAAGCAGGTACAGCCCAGCTTTGAAAAATTCAGCACACTGGATCTTTCGAGAGAGTATGCGGTAAAAATTACCCGTATCGGTTCTGATTCGGAACGCGGCGGCTGGGATGCGATTGTCAATATGGATGTAAAATGTGTAGCCGGCGAATACGATGATCTGGTTGCACTGGCAAAGAACCCTGTTGGCAACTATAATACGGTTCTGGGAAAAGGCAAGGTATCTATGGTAAACTATTCTACCCAGAATATGAAGGATACGACAGAATTTATCATGCAGATGTCCTTCTCGGATACGATCGTTCCTAAATTTATCGAAGATACAGTAAATGATCTGTATTATCCTGTACTGAATCCTAAACTGACAGGTCAGTATACGCAGGTAGGGGATGTCTTCATTGCACCCCAGCTGATGACAGACCGCAGAGCGATGATGTATTATATTATTGCACCATATGGCGCAATTCAGCTGAAACGATATGAAGCAGATGACCCGAACGGCAAATACAAAAAAGGCGAACCAACACCGGAAGCACTGAATTCTATGGCGTATGGTATCATTTCCAACAGCTATAAGGCGGCGGGCAGCTTCTGGGGTTCCTATCAGCTGGAAAGCGGTAACTCCCTGTATCAGCCCAGAATGCCTGAAAACGGCAAGGGTGAACTGTACCCTCAGAAGGATTATGAACTGTTCTGTGTACTGAAGGGTACACCTACAACACCTTCGGATGTATACTACAGAAGTTTTACAACGGATAAAATTGAGCCTCCCGTTCTGACAGCGCAGGTTGTCGGTAAATGGGAAAGTTCTGCGGAAATCAGAATTTCGACAAAAGATGCCAGAACCTTTGTGGAATGGATCATTATGCCTGAAGGGGATATCAAAGACTATTTGAAAAAAGACAGTGTTACGGGAGCTGTAATCAGTACACAAATTGCGGATAACTATCAGTCTTATGTAGCAAATGAAATTATCCGAAACGGTGCGAAGGATGAAACATTGAGTTTCCTGTCCTATGGCAGAGGTACTGCGGAATGGAATGAAGAAAAACAGGAATATGAAATGTATGTAGATGCACTGGATCTGGAAGAAAACACACGCTATGTACTGCTGGGTGTTGGTAAAATGCAGCTGAATACCGGCGAAACCGTAGGCGATGATGCACAGATCGTGGTATCTGAACCCTTTGAAAAGAAAGATATGACACCTCCCGTCATCAAACCGGATAAGAATTTCAGGCTGCAGGGCAGGGTTACAAATCCTTCTGCATCAATCCCTGATGATCAGGAGGACAGATCCTATGCCGGTTACTTCCGTGCAACCTTTACAGAGGGTTTGTATTACAGACCTTCCGGTTCTGCAAAGGCGGTACCATTGTCTAAAGCGGATTTCATAACCCTTTTTAATGAAAGTGTTCGTGTTCCGGGAATGGGATTTACAATAACGGAAGATGACCTTTTGACAAAGACAGTAGGAAAAGGGGAGGACGGAAAAGATTTAAAGGCGGTATACGATTTTACGGTTCATTATACGGGTGCAACCGATGGTGTATATGTATGGCTGGATATGGGCTTATGTGATATTGATGGTAATATGGCACCTACCTATGAATTTGAATTCCACGATATGGAAGGCCGTCTGGAAGAGGGCGAAACAGATCTTCCTTCCACTACAACACAAAGACTGCGTTCTTACTGGACTTATGCAGAATACTGGAATTTTGATGTTGATAAAGATGATAAATAAGCAGAGAAATCCATATACGTTCCCTGCCTCTTCGGGGGCAGGGATACCAAAGGAAAAAGGGAAACACCATAAAGGCGGTGAAAGAACATGAAATTAAAATTAGGCAAACCCTCTTTCAAAAAGAAGAAAAAAGGAGGGGACGGCGAAGACAAGCCCAAGAAGAAGCTCAGCAAGAAGAATCTGCTGATCATTATTGTTGTACTTCTGCTTGCGGCAGTAGCGGCGAAATTTGTTGTATTCAAGGACGGACTTCCCCCGCTTCCCTTTGGCGGCGGTGGCGGCGGTACAAGTCAGGCAGAAGCAAAGCTGCCCGACCCCGTAGATGCGTATTGCCTGCTGGATGACAGCGTAGCGTCTATCTCTTCTTCTTTTGAAGCGGCAGGAACAGCAGTAGAAGGGGAAGAAGGCGAAGAACCTAAAGAAGAAAAGAAAGAAAAAGAAACAAAGGGCGCGGAAGAAGTACTGCTTTCCATGTCTACCAGCTATGTGCCGAAAGCAGAAGGCGAAGAAGGTGAAGAAGGCAAGGAAGAAGCCGCAGAAGAGGAAGAACCTGCAGAAGAAAATGCGATTCTGGAAGCCAATAGACCCGAAGGCGAGTATGGATATTATTATTACCGTGTCGGTGCAGGTACAGAAGGAACGCTTGCAAAATACCGTGAATTCCTGCTGGACGACGGCTTTAAACTGCTGGAAAATGCAAATGCAGACAGACCCTATGTAACAAAATACCAGAAGGAAGGCGTAACACCGAAGAAGTATTTCAATCTGGAAATCGAATACCCTCTGGGCGGCGATGCCATGACAGGTATGTATGCGATCAAAGTAAGCATGGAAGACAAGCCTGATCCTGTGGAAAAAGAAGCAGTCGGCAGAGAGGAAACACTGGAATATTTCAATACACTCAGTCATGAAAAACTGGGACTTCCCAAACCCGTTTCCGAATATTATGTGGTAATGGATATGGGCAGAACCTTTGTTGATGGTCATGACTGCCACGGCATCAGCCTGTATGAAAAAGGCAACGGCGCAGGAAACTATTTCATTAAAAAATTCTATCTTTCTCTGGAAGATAAGAAGCTGTTTGAATATATGGGTGACAGTATCTATACAATGGAATACAATCCCCAGACAGGTCAGACAACATCAACGATCGGCGACGAATTCAATCGTCAGAGTGTAAACTCCGGCGGTACCGTACATAACTGGGATATTGGCCCTGTAGAGTGATAGAATACAGGACTTGATTTTTCCGTGTTTTAGCCGATAATACATATAAGGACAACGGACAGGGGCTCCACTGTCGGTTGTCCTTTTTTCTTTATTCTTAAAGAAAGGAGTTGATACTATGTCAGTAAACGGAATTGGGCAAGGCTATTATGGTAATTATTACGGTGCAGGCAGCATTTCTTCTCTGTATAGAACACAGCTGCAGCAGGCAATGCAGAAAATTAACCGTTCTTCTGCGGTAAGTAACTCCACTGTGACACGGTACATGGACAGCTCCAGTACGAATTTCCTGAAAACCTACAACAGCAGTATGTCCTCGCTGATGACAAGTGCATCCAAACTGCGTGCATCAAACAGCAGCGTATGGAACAGTACAGAGGTAAAATCCTCGAATGAAGCTGTGATGGATGTAGAACAGAAATATCGTATGAGCTCCAATGATACCTATGAAGTCAATGTAAAACAGCTTGCCGCAGGGCAGGTGAACAGCACAGACAGCGTACAGAGCAAGGACTTTGCAAAACAGGACGCTGTACTTTCCATTTCCAATGAAAAAGGCACACGCACCTTTGAAGTAAAAGCACAGGATGCGGAGGGCAATTTCAAGACAAACGAACAGATGTACAAGGAAATGGCTGCTGCGATTAACGAAAGCGGCATGGGAGTAAAAGCAGAGGTTTCTACAAAAGACAATACCTCTCAGCTGACACTTACCTCTGAAAAAACAGGCAAAGACAATGCATTCAAAGTGGAAGGCAGCTTTGCAGAAGAAACAGGTCTGAACAAGGTTTCCAAAGAAGCACAGGATGCAGTATATACTGTATCCAAAAACGGCAGACAGGCACAGGAATATGCAGCAAGTGAAAACAAGGTTTCCATGGATTTTGGCCGTATGAGTGCCACTCTGAAAAAGACAGGAGAAACGACTTTGAAAGTCGGCGTAGATGATGATAAAGTTGTTTCTGCTGTGAAAGATGTTGTAAAAGAGTACAACAGTGCAGTGACAATGCTGCAGGATAATTTTGACCGTGGCTATGGTGTGGAACGTCAGCTGGGCAATATGCTCAGAATGGGCGTGGCAGATGCCTCTCTGAAAAAAGTCGGCATCACACAGGATGCGGAAGGTCAGCTGCATCTGGATGAAAGCAAACTGAAGAAAAGTCTGGATGAGAACCCTGCTCTGACAAAAGAACTGCTGGGCGGTTCCTTCAGTCTGGCACAGTCTGTATTTGAAGACGGCCGTCAGGGTCTGAATCAGTCCGGTGCCTCTCTGATCCAGAATGATTTGAATCAGGCAATGGAAAATAATTTTTCCGATCCATTCAGTCTGATGGGTATGTACAGCCGTTCCGGTGCATATACTATGACGAATTTTTACGCAATCGGAAACTTTGTAAATATGCTTCTGTAAGAAGTAAGGGGGAGGGGAGCCGCTCCCCTTTTTTTCTTGCAATTTCTGCCATGCGGAGGAAACATTTTGACAGTGCTTTGGATATGGCAGTATAATAAGCTGTATGCATTTTTTCAGAAAGAATAGGACTTTGTATTATGAACGAAAAACCCATATCCATACAGATAGAATATAAAATAACAGAAAACGGAGCCGTGATCGTAAAGGTACACGGTAGAGCAACAGAACTGCGGATTCCTGCTGAAATCGACGGATATCCCGTGACAGCGATTGCAGAGCGGGCATTTGCCGTAAAGCAGGAAGCAGAGAAAGCAAAGGCGGGAGAAGAACGCCCTACGGAACTGCTGTTTGTGACAGAGCCTACACCTGTACAGGACGCCGGTGAAGCAGTAAAGCGTATTTATCTGCCTGACAGTATCACCATGATCGGGGAGAATGCTTTTCATGGCTGTGCGGCATTGGAGCGGCTTTCCCTGCCCGCAGGCTTGCAGGAAGTTTCGGAACGTAT
>CALASU010000146.1 GCA_937888765.1 uncultured Clostridia bacterium
TGTATACCGTTACGATCTGCTTGGGGTCTGTACCGCCCTCAATCATGCTCTTGCGTACCGCCTTACTTACCGCAATGATACGGTCACTGAACTGGCGGTTGATCATTCTGCGCAGAATCTTTTTGGGCAGAGGGCCTGCCGCACCTTCCATACAATGTTTTGTATTGAAGATATAAGGAACTCCCGCTTTTCTTGCCGCCATACGTGCTGTCATGCTCGCATGGGTATGCAGGATATCCGGCTTTTCTGCTTTGAACAGCTTTGTCAGTGCCGCCCCTGCCTTACGGTCAAAGGATTTATCCTCCAACTCTGCCACCGCAAGCACAGGCACGTTCAGTTCCTGCACCCTCTCGCACATCTGGCTGTCCTCGGGCAGTACCACCTTTACGTCAAATTTATCTCTGTTATGATATTTCAGATAATACAGGAGCCAGCGCCCTGCACCGCCGATATTGCGGTCTGTCAGTACATGAAGTACCTTTATTTTCTCTGCCATTCTTTTTCCCCCGCTTTCTCACTTACACGCACCGCCGCCATGCCAATGCCGATAAAGCACCAGAAGAACAGCACAATTCGATAATCAAACCACAGATGATCTGTAATCCCCTGCAATAACAATCCTGCAAAGCCGCCAAATACCGCACCTAGCAGGAACCGGAACCGTTTCGGTGCTCTGCTCATTGCCGTATACAGCTTCTGGAAGAAGCATACAAACAGCAGTACCATCACACCAAAACCGACAACGCCCAGTTCAATGAATTCCTGCAGGAACAGGTTGTGGGCATGGTAGGCATTCGCCGCCTCCAGAGAGAACAGCGGATAAATCTGATTGAACGCACCCACGCCGATCCCCGTTGTCCAGTAATGTCTGATAATATCAAAACTTGCACTGTAAATGGATACACGGTACTGCGAGGACGAGTCGCTCATGGTTACAGAGCTTGCCAGTCTGCTCCAAAGACTTTCGGGCAGGATAAAGGGCATCAGCAGCATAAATACGATACCAAGCGGCAGCAGTCTTCTTTCGGACAGCAGTACAAACATCCCTGCGGAGAAAAGCAGACCAAGCATTGCCCCTCTGGAGTTTGTTGCCACAAGCCCCATGCACATGATCCCGAAACAGCCTGTATAATACAGCTTCGGGAACCAGTTTTTCATTTTCCACATCATACCTGCCGCCAGAGAGCCTGTCAGAATCAGATATTCGCCCAATACATTCGGGTTATTAAAGGTTGCATACGCACGGGTTTTGATATCGAAGCTTTCTGCGTCAACCCAAGCCGCATCCATTTCTACCCCAACGATATACTGATAAATCGCATACAGTGCAATCAATGCACCCATGCTGATCAGCACAAACAATACAAAATCCAGTTTTTCCTCTGTATCAATGGCATCCTTTGCCACAAAGAATACTGCCATCAGAATCAGAAACAGTGCCGTTGCAAGAATCGCTGTCGGAAAAGCATAGCTTGTGGTACCCGCATAGAGGATACATACCCCAAAACAGCCCAGCAGTACACTTACCAGATTTGTTCTCTGTACACGAATCCGTCCCATGAACAGATTCAGAATATATACACCAAATGTCCCCAGACACAGCACTGCGAGCAGCATCGTCGGGAAAACAGGAATCGCAAACACGATACCCGCCAGACACAGAATCAAAAAGTTCTGGTTAAACAGTCTTAAGAAGAAGCTGTCCTGCAATGCCGCCGCAAAGCGGTTTCTGCGCATACGCACCGCCATGCCGCTTAAATTGGTCAGTCTGTACCAGAAACGGGGCAGTTTTCCGTTTTTGCTGTCCAGATGCCAGTCCCAGTCTGCCCGCAGGAAGCCCAGAATTGCACTGTTCGCAAACGCATGGGAACATCCTCTGCATATCTTTGCATAGCAGCCATAGGCAATGCTGTCTGTCCAGAGCACCGCCAGTATACTCCAGATCCGTGCCAGTATACGGAAACAGAAGCTTTCTTCAATCAGATAAGATACTTTATCAATCATAGAGTAGGTTCTCCGTTTTCTCTTTGTTACGCTCACTGCTGTCACTGCTGTTTCTGCAGATCCTTCTGCCGTGCCGCTTCTGCGCAGTTTGCCGATGATCTTCTGCAGCAATTCAAACACAAAATCACTTTCTTCAATCTGCAGCAGCTTCGCCAGTGCCATATACACAGCCACACCGACACCACCGCAGACACAAATCATGAGCAGATTGCCGATAAAGCCGCCAAGCACCAGTCCGATTCCCCATTTGCACAGCAGTACGGGAATCAGCATACCGCCTGCCGCCAGAAGCATTTTTCCAAGCTGTACCAGCAGATCTTTGTCCACAATATCAGGGTATTGTTTCACAGTAGGAATCAGCAGTACCCCTGCCGCCGCTGTGGAAGAAACCGCCGCCGCCAATGCAAGCCCGCCAATGCCCATAGGCTTTAACAGCATCGCACACAGACCCGCATTGATAACAATGGAAACCAACCCCGAATAAAACGGCGTTTTCCCGTCCTGATTGGCATAGAATGCACGGCTCAGGATATTCTGTACACCATAACCCACCATGCCAAGTGCAAAGAAGAACAATGCCGCAGAGGTCATCTCTGTTGCCAGTATGTCAAATTTTCCTCGCTTGTAAATCACTGTGACGATAGGCTCTGCCAGTGCCATCAGCCCCACTGTCATAGGAATCAGCAGGAAAATCATAGCTTTCAGCGTGCCTTTTACTGCCTTGCCGAATTCCTTTTTATTCTCCGTCATACGGGAGAATTTCGGAAATACCATGTTCGCAATCGCCAGTACAAATACCCCTACGATAATAGTATAGAGGTTATTAGCATATTCCAGTGCCGAAACCCCCAGATTGCCGTTTGTGACTGTCCCGCTCGAAAGCTGGGAAGCAAAGCGGGTATTTACCATAAAGTTAATCGGCTGAATCCAAGTGCTGACCATTACAGGCAGCATCAGCATACCGATCTTTTTCAGCCCCTCATCCTTAAAATGAAAATCAGGACGATAATAATAGCCTTTTTTACACAGGGCAGGAATCTGCATCACAGCCTGCATCGCCCAACCGATCAGAAAGGCAATTGTCAGCCCGTAAATGCCGAATTTTTCATTAAAGAAAATATAATACAGAATCAATACCCCATTCGATGCCACACTGAGGGCAGCGGGAATATTAAATTCCTCCAGTGACTGCAGGATCCCGACAAACGAAAACGCTACTGCCGTAAACAGCATCGTCGGGAACAGCATCCGCAGTAACCGGATACACAGCGTTGCCGTTTCCAGATCATACCCGGGGGCAATCAGCCACGTCAGCGGCTCTGCCAGTGCCATCCCTATCAGCATCATACCGACCGTTACCGTCGAAATCAGCGTGATAAAGCGGTTCGCCAGCCGATATGCCTCATCTTTCCCCTGCTTTTGCAGTGCCTCTACAAAAATAGGGATAAAGCTTGCAGAAATCGCCGATGCAAAAATCACATCGAAGAAGGTTCGGGGAATACGGCTTGCCAGCAAAAACGCCGCCGCTTCTGTACTGTAGGCATAATTTGCCGCCAGAAACTGCTCCCGCACCAATCCCAGTATTTTCCCCAAAAGGGTTATCATCATCATAAAACTGACGGTCCTGACCGCCTGATTTCCTTTTTCTGACATATACGATCTCCTCAAAGTGTCACAAAATCATTTTTAACGTACAAGATGGGCAGAGAAAAACCCTCTCTACCCATCGTATATACTACCTTATTTTTGTTGATTTTACAATATTCTGATTGATTTTGATAAAAATTATTCTGTATTTTCCTGTTATTTTGCTGTTATTTGATATTCACGGTATCATAGGAAACACTTCCGTCCGCTACACGGAAACGGAGCATCGTGTAATTGGGGTTCGCTGTGCCATCCGCTCTCCACAGATTCGGCAGATTGATGTATCTTACCCCATCTTTCACAGAAGCCCAGTAGCCCGTCTGTCCGCAGGATACCACAAAGACCGTTTTGCCCTGTGTCACATACTTGTGCAGGATCGCACGGAAATAGTCTGTTTCCGCCTTAGATTTAAAATCAGAAGGTGTCTGATCCATTACCAGAACAATCACATCATTCCCTGCCGCATCAATATCACTTGTGAATCTTGTCCACTGTGTGGGGTCTGTATTGGTCAGCCCGCCTTTTGCCGCAGACAGCATGGCAAGGCTCACGCCGCCCCTGTTTAAGAAGCGATAGCCGCCGTTCCAGCTCAGAGAATCCAGTTTTTTCGCAGACTGGATATCATTTAGCCCGCCGTAAATTGCTACCTCTGCATTGGCATCCACATAGGATTTTACTTTGCTTCTGGTATTATTGTATACCTTGGAATCAATGGTTTTATTTCCTGTATAGGCAATCTTGCCTGCCAGATTGAAATAGTAAGCACCGTCTGCCTCTTTTTTCACTGTTTTATTCAGCTTATCCTTATGGATTGCCGCTGTCGGTGTTTTCGCAGGCTCTGCATTGCCTACGGTTACGGAAATATATGCCATTGCTCCGTCCTTTTCACATTTGATATACGTAGAGCCTTCTTTTTTCGCTGTAAAGATATTTTCGGAAATCGTACCGATTTCAGGATTGGCTACCGTATACTTTGTACTTTTGGATACCCAGTAGGAGAAACCATCTTCATCAAAGGCATTCATGGCAATCGTACCGGTTGCCCCCACGCCGCTGAGTTTCATTTCCGTGCTTGTGGGTTTCAGCCTCGCCACCTTGCCGCAGAGCAGATTTGGCGCAGATGCCCCCATGCCGTTATACAGCACCACTGCCGCAAATGTGCCTGTTGTGCTTGGTGTGAATGTCGTACCGCTCCATTCGCCCTCAATGCCCACAATATCCAGATCCAGCTGATCCGCAGGGATTGCAATACGGTTATAGTATTCATCCAGACCATATACCTTAAAATCAATCGGTTTGCCGATCATTGTGCGTGTCAGAGAGGGCTGAATCACGATTTCCCTGATTTCTCCCTGCTCCGCATTCTGGAAAATGCCGACTGCATTGATGACCTTTCTTTCAGAGCCATCGGAAACTGTATTCTGTACGACAGGTGCGGTATCTTCTGTTGTCTGTGCAACCATTGTGGAAGAACCGCCGCCATCCAGATGCATCGCTTCATATGCACCGTATTCCTTCATCATTGCCGCCAGTTCCCAGTGAGATGCACCCACGCTGTCCCCTCTGCCGTCCACAACCATCAGAATGGCTGTCTGTCCGTCTTTGGAAACCCCGAATGCTGTTCTGGGCTGTCTGCCTGTTGCCACTGTGCTTGCAATTTCCGCAGTATTTCCCTTTACCAGCAGCTTGCCGCCGCCGCCAAAGGCGGTATCTACCTTATCCAGATCCACAGAGGATGTAATTTGCAGACCAATCTGATCCCCTGCCGCAAACATATGGGCAGCATTTGTATAATAGTCCCCGCTCATTACAATCAGATATCCGTCTTCGGGAACCGCCACGGTTTCGCCTTTCTGGGAAACATAGGTAATCATATCATCCTTTACCACAAATTTGACCAGATTTTCAAATCGTTTATCCAGATCTGCTGTACTTGTCATGGCGTTTCTGTCCAGATAGATCGGAAATACCATGGAAGTCACTTTATTCAGAGAAGCAAGCTCGATTGTTTTCTTATCATTGGCAAAGGTTGCCGTCATTTTGAAATAGTCAAAGAAGGGATTTCCGTTTTCATCTTTAAAAAATGCCGCATACTCGTCCTTCCCCTTATTCAGAGTCGTCCCTGCGGAAATCACTTCGCCATCCCGTACGATCGGGCCAAATGCCGCAGAATGTGTGCCGCTCAGACCGAAAAAGTCAGAGTTTACCCCTGCAACAGCACCATTGTCTGTCAGCAGTTTTTTTACAGATTCCTTCAGACCATATTCGCCTGTGCTTTCCACTTCTTTCAGTTCCAGTGTGCTTTCTGTCAGATCCACCTTCAGCACATGGATATTCTGAATCCCCACTTCTGTCATACGGCTGTTCTTTTCATATGTCACCCCACGGGTAACCGTCTTTTCTTCTTTCTGCTCATAATATGTTGTAACAGCATACGCCGTTTCCCCGCCGAAATACATCCCCATTGGAGAAACCAGCAGCATCGCCGCCAAAGCCATAGAAATCATTTTTTTTGTTTTTCTTTTGTGCATCGCTCTTCACTCCCTTTTCAAAATCCATACTTTTTTATTCTGACGCATCTCATTTCAAAAAAGTTCCGGTTTCAAACAAAAAAAGTTATGTAAAGCATCATACCACACTTTTCCGCTTTTTTCTTCTGTTTTCCCTAAATTTAAGAAAACTGTAATACTTCTGGAAAATAAAGAAAAAAGCACAGATTTCCTGTGCTTTTCAAAAGATCCGCAAAAGCATCTCCGTCAGAAAAACAGATACCCTTTGCTTTTTCAGATTCCCTTTACTACTTCAATTGTTTCAATGCGATATGCCAGAAAGACATCCACCAGTTCTGCCGTAATTTCTTCCCCGCTTGCCGCAATCGGGATGGCAGGCGGGCAGGATACGCAGGGCACACCACAGATACGACCCACAGCTTCCCGCACGGGTACAGCCTCCCACTGCCCGAAAATCGCCTCCCGAATGGTCATTCTCTGTTTGGGAGGATACAGCGGCAGGGGTGTTTTTGGAATTGCTGTCCGCTTTTCCAGCATCATAAACGCTTGTTTTACCCGCTGAAAGTCTTTCCCTGTATTTTCAGGCGTTGCCATCAGCACCACAGCATCCAGATCGGCAAATTCACATTCCACACCGTATTTTCTTAACTGCTCTGCCGCTTCTGCCCCTGTATATCCCATACTACCCGTGAGAATCGTCAGCTTCAGCGGGTCAGCATACGGAACTTCCCATCCGAGTGCCATCAGCTTTTCCCTTAATACATTCAGTCTTTCTATCGTTACCCGCAGCATTCCACGATACTTCTCATACGCATTGAATCTGTCCAAAGACTGTAAGATCAGATAAGACGGACTTGTAGAGCCAAACAGTTCCAGTGCCTTTTTCGCCTGTCCGCCTGCTGTTTCCGCCCATTCTGCTGACATCTGCAAGTATGCCCCACCCGTCAGTACAGGCAGTGTTTTGTGTGCAGAGTCACAACTCATAGCCGCCCCCAGATCCACAGGATGACGGGAAGGCTCCAGAAATTTCAGATACGCACCGTGTGCATTATCCACCAGAAGCGGCAGTCCCGCTTCCCTGCAGACAGCCGCAATTCCCTGTATGTCGGGCGAATAGCCCAGATAATCAGGTGCAGTGATATATACCGCAATCGGCTTCTGCGGCATCTGCTCCAATGCATCCCGCACCTGCAGCGGCGTAATCGGACAGCTGCAAAGAGAAGCCCCCGCTTCCTCAGCAGGCATCATCCACTGTACATCTAAATCCAATAGCGCACAGCTGTATAAAAATGCCTTATGCGCATTTCTTGCCGCTAATACTACAGGTCGGCTTTCTGTCTTTTCTGCATTCTGCAATGCCAGAAACAGCATCGCCCGAATCCACTGCGAAGAACCCTCTGTGCTGTAAAGTGTTTTTCCGAATCCAAACAGCTTTCCTGCATTTTCCTCACTCTGTGCGATAATGCCCTCTGCTTCATATAAGGCATCTGCCCCTCTGATTTCCGTGATGTCCCATTTTTCACAGCCCAGAAAAGATGCCCCCTTATGCCCCGGCATATGTAAGCGTGAGGTGTCCTGTTCGGCATAAGTTCTGACAAATTCATAAATCGGTGTATCCATACCTTTATCCTTCTTTTTCTCCATTTTGAAATAAGCGATATCTTTATTTTAAAAGATACCGCTTAAAAATAAACTTTCCTGCAAAAACGGATGTTTTTGCCATATAGGGTCGAAGGGGTTACCCCCTCGTGGGAGTATTGGGGGCAACGCCCCCAAGGTCTTATATTTTTATTCTTCCTCTGCTTCTGCAACTTTCATCATAACCGCACATTCGATACGTTTTTTGAACAGTTCACAGCCATATTCATAAATACCTGTGATACTGCCGGTTGCGTGGTATGCATTTGCCGCACAGCCGCCGGAGCAGTACAGCTTTGCCCAGCAATCCTTACATTCTTCTCTTGCGTAGGCATTACAGCATTTGAATTCATCCTGTACCGCTGTGTTTTTCACACCTTCCCAGATATCACCCATACTGTATTTTTCATCGCCTACGAACTGATGACAGGGATACAGTTCGCCCCAAGGGGTAACTGCCATATATTCTGTGCCGCTGCCACAGCCGGAGATACGCTTATAGATACAGGGGCCGTTTGTCAGATCCAGCATATAGTGATAGAACGTGATGGGCTTGCCGTCTTTCTTTCTCCGGAGCATTTCCTTTGCCAGAATTTCATACTGTTCAAACAGTACAGGCAGGTCTTCCTGTGTCAGTGCATAAGGGTCTTTAGGATCGCACACAACGGGTTCCATGCTCAGCTCTGTGAAGCCCAGATCTGCCATGTGGAACAGGTCGTTTGTGAAATCTACGTTGTTGTGTGTAAAAGTACCACGGATATAGTAGCTCTTATCCCCTCTTGCTTTCACAAATTTCTGGAATTTGGGCACGATGATGTCATAGCTGCCTTCACCTGCATAATTCTTTCTCAGATGGTCATGCACTTCTTTTCTGCCGTCCAGAGAAAGTACCACGTTACTCATTTCCTTATTGGAATATTCAATGACTTCATCATCAATCAGCAGACCGTTTGTTGTCAGTGTAAAACGGAAATTCTTATTGTGAATTTTTTCCTGTTCTCTTGCATAAGCAACCACCTGTTTCACAACATCCCAGTTCATCAGGGGTTCGCCGCCAAAGAAGTCTACTTCCAGATTTCTTCTGCCTTTGGAATTTTCGATCAGAAAATCAATGGCGCGTTTGCCCACTTCAAAGCTCATCAGTGCACGTTCGCCCTGATATTTGCCCTGACTTGCGAAGCAGTAAGAGCAGTTCAGATTGCAGGTATGTGCAACGTGCAGGCACAGCGCTTTGATCACTGTATTTCTCGCTTTAAAGTCAAATGCCAGACCTTCATAGGTGTCGGGTGTGAACAGCTTTTTGTTTTCTTTCAGGAAAGCAACATCTTCCAGACATTCCTTTACATCTGCTTCTGTCACACCATGTTTTTCTGTGATTGCGGAAATAATTTCCGCTTCTGTTTTATCTTCAAACATCGCAATGATATCATAAGCCACTTCGTCCACTGCATGAATGGAGCCGCTACAGGTGTCCAGTACGATGTTGTATCCGTTCAGTTGATATTGATGTACCATAAATTCTCCCTCTTTTTATGTATTTTTTTCGAGGGACGCTGTCCCTCGAGCACCCTGCGAGGGGAATGATTCCCCT
>CALASU010000147.1 GCA_937888765.1 uncultured Clostridia bacterium
TGTTTCAAAAGGCTATGTGTATTATCACTGTACGACATATACCCGCAAACTGAAATCATTGTGTACCAAACATACGGTTCGAGAGGATATCATAGAAAAAGCGGTATTAACTGCAATACAAAAACAGATTGCTCTTGTGGATGATTTAAATACAATCATAGAGGGAATCAGCAATGCACCAACACGGAACACAGAGTCTAAGAGAATCAATCATTTGCTATATACAAAACAAAAAAAATTAGAAAAGCTATCCGCTATAACAGATACACTTTATATGGATTGGAGAACCGGAGAAATTTCAAGAGAAGAATACAGAAGAATTAAAGAAAAATATAGCACGCAAACAGAACAACTTCAGACGGTGATAGCAAAGTTGGAGGCAGAGAAGGAAACGCTTACAAATGGAATACAGACGGATGAGCCATATTTTATGACATTCTTAAAACATAAGAATATTACTCATTTAGAGAGAGGAATACTGGTAGAACTGGTAGATAAGATATATGTTCATGAGGGCGGTGCGTTGACGATTGTATTTCGTTTTGCAGATCAGCATCGAAAGATACTTACATATATAGAAAATCAACAGGAATATCAGTCGTCTGTGGTTTGACATGAGCAGACTATTTGTTTTGCATATAGGAATGCACCAGTGGAACCAAACAGGGTCACCCGCAGGTTATAACTGTTGGTGGCAGGAATGCAGCCAATGAAACAACCATCGGCGCGACGGAATTCCAGCGTATAGTTGAAAACATATTTCAGTTCCAGATCCCAGCAGCCTTCCTGCAGGGGATTGGGGCGTTTTCTCAGAATCTCGATGCGGTTCAGCTCCAGATCCCGAATGGTTACATCAGCAGCGTTGCAGGGGGGAATGATAATATCGCCCTCACACAGCATATCGTTGCAGTTGGGGACTGCACATCTTGCGGCACGGGCAGGTCCCAGAATGTCACTTGTCAGGCATTTCTGGATGCGGCACTGGTCGAAGATCTTCTGTGCGATGATGCAGGCTTCGCCGCTGCCGTTGGCACTATTGTTGCTGTTATTTGTGTTGCACAGGCAGTTTCTTGCACTTAAATCGGCTTTATGGTCAAATTCAAAAGCTCCCATAAGACAGCCTCCTTTGATGTTTGATGGTTACTATCATAGTATGTCAGGAGAAAAAAAGCGTGAGTGGCAGGGGGGCTTTTCTTGAGTTTCTAAAATAAAAATGCTATACTGATGAAAGATCTTGAGGGCGTCGCCCTCAAACTTCCACCAAGGGGGTCACCTCCTTGGAACCTGATACTGCAGAACTATATATAGTTCTGCAAATAGGGGGCAAGGGGAATTATTCCCCTTGCAGGGTGCTCGAGGGACAGAGTCCCTCGAAGAAAAAGGAAACGAGGAATTTTAATGAATTTTTTAATAGATACACATACGCACTGCATTGCCAGTGGACATGCTTACAGTACAGTAGATGAAAATATGAGATTTGCGGCGGAGAAAGGCCTGCAGATGGTAGCATTGACAGATCATGCGCCTGCGATGAAGGATACCACAGGACACGCATACTTTGCCAATCTGCACGTTTTGCCGAAAGAGCTTCACGGTGTGCACCTGCTCAGGGGTATTGAATTAAACATCATTGATTTTGACGGAGATGTGGACATGGATGAAAGAGTACTTTCCAGACTGGATCTGGCGATTGCGAGCCTGCATATTCCCTGTCTTGCTCCCGGCAGTAAAAAACAGAATACAAGAGCCTGTCTGAAAGCGATGGAAAATCCATATGTGGATATTCTGGGGCATCCGGGTGATCCTCGCTATGAAATTGATTATGAAGAGGTATTCCGCGTGGCAGGAGAAACAGGGACGCTTCTGGAGATCAATAACGCTTCTCTGGTTCCGGGCGGTTTTCGTGACGGCAGCAGAGAAAATATTGCCTATCTGCTTAGACGCAGTATGGAAGAAGGCAGAGAGGTTGTCCTTGGCAGTGATGCGCATTTTTATACGGCAATCGGAGAT
This sequence comes from uncultured Clostridia bacterium, assembly GCA_937888765.1. Classification (GTDB taxonomy): domain Bacteria; phylum Bacillota; class Clostridia; order Lachnospirales; family Anaerotignaceae; genus Anaerotignum_A. Next base: position 2,011 of record CALASU010000147.1, read on the forward strand.
TTCAGCTATGCAGAGGGTCTGCTCAAAGAGCTGGATTTCCCGATGGAACTGGTTTTAAATACAGATCCTGCACGGCTTTTACAGCGATTAAAACATAAATAAATGTAGATAAAGAATGTAAGAAATTACAGAAAATGCGCACAAAAAATCTTTACTTTAGCACTTTAGTATGTTAATATATAGTGAAAGGTTTTGCAAAGGAAAACAGTAAAGAGAAGGTGGCGTATCGCATGAATAAAAAAATCAAAAATGAATTGACTGATAAACTGTTTGAATGTATCCTCACAATGGAAACGATTGAAGATTGTTATCAGCTATTTGAAGACCTTTGCACTGTAAATGAAATTCAGGCGATCGCGCAGCGTATGGAAGTTGCGGCAATGTTGGATGCAAAATGCACCTATGTAGAGATTGCGGAAAAAACAGGTGCATCTACGGCTACGATCAGCCGTGTGAATCGTTGTCTGAATTATGGTACAGACGGCTATAAGCTGGCGATTGATCGTGTGAGAGCAAAAAAAGAGCAGCAGGGAGAAGTATAATTAGCATCAGACGGCTTGCGTTAAAAAAGACCACAAGGGCTGATTTTGGCAAATGATTTGCCTGAATCAGCCTTTCTATTGTTATAAAAAAGAGAGAAAAGCGACGGAACAGAAAGAATAGGAGAAATGAACATGATTGGATTTGAACAGCTGAATGAAATGCAGAAACAGGCTGTTTTGCAGACAGAAGGACCTGTGTTGATTCTGGCAGGGGCAGGTAGCGGCAAAACAGGTGCTTTGACTGTCAGAATGGCGCATATGCTGGAA